>JAJYBW010000077.1 GCA_021778815.1 Acidobacteriota bacterium
CCCGCATCGCGGTCCCTGCCGCCACCATTCGCAGCTACCTTACGGAACACATTCACTATGTGCTGGACGAAGCATGTCTGGCTGGCATGGATCTTTTCTTCCGTTATGCGGCAGAGAGCGGCGTGCTGCCCCCAGCGCCGCCGCTGCGTTGGCTGCAGTAGAGTGCCTGTAGTCGGTTGTTTTCTGGCGCATGCGGTGTTGACGGTGCGATCGACATCTTACCTTTGAGGTGCATTATGAATTCCAGCCGCCGTAACTTTCTGAAGCAGGCAGGTTCCGCAGTCGCGCTTGGTGCTTTCGCGGGGGAAGCGCTCGCGGGCGCAATGCGTGCTGAAACCGCTATTCCTCAGGCGGAAAATGATTCGTCGAATGCGTCTTCACCGGGCGGGAAGAAGATCGGCTATTGCGTTGTCGGGCTGGGTCGCATCTCCATGGGCCAATTCATGCCCGGCGTAAAGATCTCGAAGGACTCGAAAATTGTTGCACTGGTGAGTGGACATCGCGACAAGGCCGAACGCATCGCCGACGAATACGACGTTCCGCACAACGCCATTTACAACTATCAGGATTATGATTCGATCCGCGACAATCCCGCCATCGATGCGGTTTATATTGCGCTGCCGAATGGCATGCATGCGGAATACACAATCCGTGCGGCCAAAGCGGGCAAGCACGTGTTGTGCGAAAAGCCGATGGCCAACTCCGTGAAGGAGTGCGAGCAGATGATGGCCGCCTGCAAGCAGGCTGATCGCAAGCTAATGATCGCGTATCGCTGCCAGTATGAGCCGACGAATCTAAAGGCGATTGGGTTGCTGCGGCAGGGCTACGCCGGCAAGCTGCAGATGATGAGCAGCTCGAACGGATTCAATATCCACGCCGGCGAATGGCGATTGAATAAGAAGATGGCCGGTGGTGGCCCGTTGGTCGATGTGGGTATTTATTCCATCCAGGCGATGCGATACCTGACCGGTGAAGAACCTACGTCTGTCGAAGCCTATTCTTCCGTCATCGATCATGACGGCAGGTTCACTGAAGTGGAAGAAAATGTGGTGTGGAACTTTCACTTTCCCAGCGGCGTGCTTGCCCATTGCGCGACCAGCTACGGCACCAACTTTCTAGGCGGCTCGGCGCGGGCCATTGGCTCAGAAGGGATGCTGGAACTGAATCCAGCCTTTGGCTATCAGGGATTGCACCTGACCGGGAAAGCGCAGGGAAAGCCGTCGCTCGATGTTGCCTTCGACAATCCATCGCCGCGACAGTTTGCCACCGAGGCGGATTATTTTTCAGATTGCATTTTGCAGAATAAGGAGCCGAAGACCGGAGGCGAAGAAGGATTGAGAGATCAGCGCATCATTACGGCGATCTACAAATCCTGCGCCGAAGGGAAGCCGGTGAAGTTGACTGCATAGATTTGAGTCGAGCAGATTGGCGACCGCGCCCGGCGCTAGGATTCTTCCCAGTAGCCCTGGTCGCGCAGGAAATAGTTCGGGTTACCGGAGTTGAGCGCGGTGAGGAAAAACATTCCGGCAATCCGCAGGTGACCCATCTTGCGAAAGCGTCGATTCGACGTCATTACTGCGCCAGGGATCACGGCAAAGCGTTTCCGCCCCACTTGCTTGGTTAGCAAGTAGTCTTCCGCGTAGAGGGCATGCTCATTAAAGCCGCCGAGTTTTTGAAATTCCCGGCGATCGAACATCATGAACATGCCGGTCGCAAACGGTGCGGCCCATCGGGAGAGCTTCTGCACAACATTGCTTCCGCCAAACAGCAGACGATCGGCCGCGTTCCCATCGAGGCAACGAATATTTGTCGTCAGGCAGTGCAGTTGCTGGCGCTGCATGGCGCGAATAGCGCGGCGCAGCGTGGTTGGATCGCGCAGCTCTACATCCGCGTCAAGAAAAAGCACATAAGGTGTGGTAGCGCGGCGCGCGCCTGCATTGCGACCCACAGCAGGCAGACCTCCGGCGAGTACCTCGATGGAATACGTGGCCGCAAACGAACGCGCCATCTCCGCTGTGCCGTCGGTGGAGTTGGCATCAGCAACGTACACTCTGGTATCCGGCAAATGCAGGTAGTCCTGCTGATTCAAAGAGGTCAGCAGCTTCGGCAGCGACTGGCTCTCGTTCCGTGCTGGGATAACGATGGTGAGTTCCGCCGGCATAGGTCTGTATCTCCACGCCTTGCTGGTTGATGGTGAGGAAGGTGGCGCGCGCGTCGACCCACGAGCCGGAGTTGTAATACTCGACGCCATCGCAGAGCAGCGACAAGGCAACGTGGGTGTGTCCGCAAAACACGCGCTCGCATTTGCCGGTTTGCGCATCACGGATCGCCCCGCGTGCCACTTTGTCGGAGAGCAGCAGCCAGCGGGTATTCATGCGGTCCAGGAAGCGTGAGACACATTTGGTTCGCGAATCAACCTTCTGGATCTGCAGGAAGATTGACTCGCCCAAGCGGCTGATCCACAGGTTCTTTTTGACGAAGCCGTCGAACTGATGCCCGTGCATCGCGAGGTGACGCTTGCCTTCGTATTCCCAAACGTAGCGCTGATAGACGGGAACGCCGACCAGGTGCGACATCAGGTTGGCGAGGCCGGTGTCATGATTGCCTTCGACCCAGACCACCTCAACCTGGCGCTTCGGATTGGAAAGTTTGCGGATGTAGGAAAGGAACTTCCAGTGCTCGCTGGTCAGGCGGCGAAAATTGAGATCGGAAAAAATATCGCCCAGCAGAACCAGCCGTTTGTAGCTGTACGTCTGCAGCACGTCGAGTGCGTCCTGCGCCCGACTCACTTCGGACCCGAGGTGGATGTCCGACAGGATCAGCGTGTCGTACGTTGCCCCACTCATGCCCTAGTTATGCAGCATTTGCGGAGACATCATGATGAGCCCGCGATGAATAATCTGTGAATCGTTTGGGTGGGGACTTGAGGAGTGCAATACGTTGAAAATTCAGTCCTCCCGGGTAGCATTTCGCAGGCACGGGAGTTCAGCGCGGCTTGACATTCGAGTTGGCCACGGATACGCTCTCGCAACATCGAGCCAATTTTTCGAACTGAGCCGTTTGCTCGGCGGAAATGTTGTCTCCTATATATAAAGTTGACGATGAAAAATCCGACACAATCCGTTGACAGCGCGCAACCCGGTATCACCCTCGTAGCCCCTCAAGTCCTGGAAGGTGAGCGGCTGGCGTGGCTGGCGCTGACCATGACCAGTGGGCTGGGGCCGACGCGCATTTGGCGTGCGGTGAACGCCACTGGCACGGCACAGGGTGTCATGGGTTTGCCGCTGACGCAGTTGGAAGGGTTGCGACTGCCGGCGGTGTCCGCGCAGTCGATCGCCTCTGGTAAATCGCTGGCAGAAGCTGAAAAAGAATGGAGCCTGGTGCAGCAGGGTGGCGGAACGTTGGTCACCCCGGCGGATGAGGAGTATCCGGAGCGGCTGCGGGAAATTTTCGATCCGCCGACATTATTGTGGTTGCGCGGTGACAAGGCGCTGCTAGCCCAGCCAGGAATTGCCATTGTCGGAACCCGTCATCCGACTCCGTATGGCACCGGCATGGCGGAGATGCTGGCACGCGATCTGGCGACACACGGATTGAACATTTTGAGCGGCATGGCACGGGGCGTCGATACCGCTGCACATCGCGGAGCGCTGGAGGCGCGAGGCAAGACGGTGGCGGTTTGGGGTACGGGAATCGATGTGATTTATCCCAAGGAGAACAAGCGGCTGGCGGAACAGATTCTCGAAGCTGGGGGAGCGATCATCAGCGAATATCCCATGGGAACATTTCCGGCGCCGCAGAATTTTCCCATTCGAAATCGCATTCTGAGCGGCATGAGTGTGGGAGTGCTGGTGATTGAGGCCAGCGAAAACAGCGGGACGCGAATCACGGCCCGTTGCGCGCTGGAACAGAATCGCGAAGTTTTCGCGGTGCCCGGGAATGTGACGTCAAAGAATTCCTGGGGGCCGAACACGTTGATTAAACAGGGCGCGAAGCTGGTGGCGACCTGGGAAGATGTATGGGAAGAATTACCGACGCAGATCCGCTTGGAGGTGGAGGAGCGACAGGGAATTGCATCCTCCGACGGGTCTGATGCATCGTTATTCAGCAAGCCGAATTTGCCCGACCTACCGGAAGACCAGGCGCGCGTGTTCGATGCACTCCGCCCCGACCAGGCGTTGCAGTTGGATGAACTGGTGGAGAAGCTGGAGGATAAGTTGAGCTCATCGGAGATTTTTACTGCGCTTTTTGAATTGGAGCTGGCAGGACGTGTACGCGTGATGCCGGGCAAAAATTACGTGAGGACATTTTAGAGAAGCCAGTTTTCTACCTGCGGCGGATTCGAATTTCACCTCCAGGCGAATTGATTTGGCCGGCCTTGGAGGCTAGATGAAATCGAGGCTGTGACAGGGGGCACTGGTGTCGCGCGGCGAAACCGTGGTAGTTTCGCACTTGTTACCTAATTTTGCCGGAACGCGTTTTTTGTACAACCCGTAAAGAAAGTCTGTACTGGAAGAGGAAAGTGTAACTGCATGGCAAAGTCATTAGTCATCGTCGAGTCGCCTGCGAAGGCGAAGACGATCAACAAATATCTCGGCAAAGATTTCATTGTGGAGGCCTCATTGGGCCATATTATGGATCTGCCGAAAAGCAAGATTGGCGTCGACCTGGAAGATGGCACGTTTGAGCCCGAGTTGATTGTGATGCCGGGCAAAGAGAAGGTTGTCGACCGGCTGAAGAAGCTGGCGTCGTCTGCGGAGGCCGTGTACCTGGCGCCTGACCCGGACCGCGAAGGAGAGGCCATTGCGTGGCATCTGGAGCTGCAGCTAAAGCCACAGCTTCGCAACAAAGCGACGATTCAGCGGGTCACATTTAACGAGATCACGCAGAAGGCAGTGAAGGCGGCGTTTCAACACGCCGGCCAGGTGGATGCACGGCTGGTAGATGCGCAGCAGACACGGCGCGTGCTGGATCGCATCGTGGGCTATCAGATCTCTCCGCTGCTTTGGGACAAGGTGCGGCGCGGATTGTCCGCAGGGCGAGTGCAAACCGTAGCGGTGCGCTTGATCGTGGAGCGTGAACGGCTGATTAAGGCATTTCAACCAGTCGAGTATTGGACGCTGGACGCGCAACTGACACCAGCGTTGGGCGGAGGGAAAGAGGGCCAGGAATTTACTGCGCGCTTCATGGGCATCGACGGCAAGCGGGCCACCGTGGAGACGGTCAATTCGCCTTCATTGCCGAACCAGGCCGAGACCGATGCGATCGTCGCTGCGCTGAATAAGGCGGATTGGAAGGTTCGCTCGGTAGAAAAGAAGGAGCGTCGCCAGAATCCGACGGCTCCGTTCATCACCAGCAAGCTGCAACAGGACGCTTCGCGAAAGCTTGGCTTTAATGTGCGGCGGACGATGGGCGTGGCGCAGCGTTTGTATGAAGGCGTGGAGGTTGGTAGCCAGGGGACCGTCGGCTTGATTACCTACATGCGAACCGACTCCACTCGAGTATCACCGGATGCGATTCAGGATGCGCGCGCGTACATCCAGAAAAAGCTGGGCGAGAAATATCTTCCGGCGAACGCGAACACATTCAAGAGCAAGAAAGATGCGCAGGATGCCCATGAAGCGATTCGTCCAACCAACGTGGAGCTCACGCCGGATGAGATTAAGCGCTACCTGAGCGATGAGCAGTACAAGCTGTACAAACTGATATGGCAGCGGTTCGTCGCATCGCAGATGGTGCAAGCCGTTTTCGATCAGACGACGGTGGATATCGTCGCCAAGTCCGATCGCAACTATGACTATCGCGTCACAGGCTCGGTGTTGAAGTTTGACGGCTTTCTGAAAATTTATGAAGAAGCCAAAGACGCGAAGGATGCCGATGATGAGGCGCTAAGCAATCGCTTGCCGGAACTGAACGATGGACAGGCACTGAATCTGAAACAGCTGAAGCCGGAGCAGCATTTCACCGAGCCGCCACCGCGCTTTAATGAGGCATCGCTGGTGAAAGAGCTGGAGGAGCGCGGCATTGGGCGGCCTTCGACCTACGCTTCGATTATCAGTACGATTCAGGATCGCGAATACGCGGTGAAGGTTCCACCGAAGGGATCGGGCAAGTTTTATCCGACCGAGTTGGGCCAGGTAGTGAACGATCTGCTGGTGAAGAACTTTCCTTACATCTTCGATCCTGCGTACACAGCTAAGTTGGAAGTGGAATTGGATGCGGTCGAAGACGGTACAGAAAAGTGGACGGATCTGTTGAGCGGCTTCTATGGATATTTCCAGGAAGAACTGAAAGTCGCCGATAAGAACATGGAAGACATCAAGCGGATGGAGCAGCCGACGACGGAGAAATGTCCGGACTGCGGTGCGCCGCTGGTGTTGAAGTGGGGCAAGTTCGGATCGTTCTATGCGTGCTCGGCGTATGACAAAAAGAAGCCGGTCACGATTGCCAGCTCCGCGTGGGAAAAAGATGCAAAGAAGGCGATCAAGAAGATTGAAGGAAAGCTTGAATATCCGGTGACGGTGAAGACGACGGGCGGCGCAGGGATTGCTCCAGCAGCCGTAACCGCGAAGAACAGAAAAGAACTGGAAGCCGGGATGACGGAAGTTGCGGCTTCAGATCGCAAGCTGGTGGTGGAGCAGGTGAGCTGCAAATTCACCCGTGAGAATTATGAGGGCAAACCCAACCTGCAGGCCGCGGAGGCGCAGGGAGCGGAGGCCGAGGAAGAGTTCTGCGAAAATTGCGGACGGGTCATGGTGCTGCGGAATGGACCCTTCGGCCAGTTTATGGCGTGTCCGGGGTATAACGAAGATCCGCCATGCAAGACGATTCGCAAGCTGACGCACAAACAGCAGCAGAAACCTGCGGTTCCTCTGGATGAAACCTGCCCGAAGTGCGGAATGCAGTTGGTGCTGCGGACCGGGCAGTATGGCGAGTTCGTGAGTTGCAGCGGCTATCCAAAATGCAAGTACATCAAGCAGAATCTGACTGGTGTGAAGTGTCCGACCTGCGGGACTGGAGACATTGCGGAACGCAAGGCGCGGCGAGGGAATTACTTCTACGGATGTACGAATTATCCCAAGTGCGATTTCACTTCCAATCTGAAGCCGGTTCCGCAGACGTGCCCAGAATGCGGGAGCCCGTACCTGCTGGAGAAGTCGCTGAAGTCGGGCGTCTACCTGGTGTGTCCGAACAACGAAAAGCAGAGTGCGGCGGAAGAAAAGCGCGGCAAGGGGCGCGGCAAGAAGGGCCAGGAAGAAAAGCCAGCAGCCTCCGCCGAGAAGGTGGTTTGCCATTACGAAGAACGCATCGGCGATGCACGCGAGCCGGAAGAAAAACCGGTCGAAGCGGCGGCCGCGACAGTCGCCTAGTTCTATATCGCGCTGTTAAAACATGTGATCGGCCGCCAGCCCGTACAATTGACCTAGCAGGAAAGTGAAAAGGGATGGAAAGTCAGATCGCAACGCATCACGACGCCGACATCATTTTGAAGTTGTACGACCTTCGCCGAGAGGATGTATTGCGCAAAGCGCGCCATTGGGTTGTTTTTGAATTCAATCCAAAAACGCCGGAAGAATTTCTCGAAGTCCTGCAGGCTGCCGCCAGCCAGGAGAATGCATATTTTCGCCAGGTGATCAGCTACTGGGAAATGGCCGCTTCGCTGGTGATTCATGGGGCTGTCAAGTCTGATCTCTACCTGGACTCGAATGGCGAGGGGATCCTGATTTTCGCCAAGCTGTATGACTTTCGAGAAACCTATGCTTCGAAAACAGGATTTCCGTTTATGCGCCAAACGGCGCAAATGATCGAGAAGTATCCCATGGCCAGGGATCGATTCAACGCCAGGCTCAAGATGATTCAGGATCGCGCGAAGTAATTCGCTCGACGATTTCGGCGACTGTACCGCGGAAACTTAAGCCCAACTACTTTGGCAGGACAACAAAGGCGTTTGCCATTCATCCAGGCGAACCCGTACAAATGATCTGTTCGCATATGAACCTCCCCACGGAGAAGAAAGTTTTGAGGAGCCAACAATGAAACGTATCGCATTTGTACTTGCGCTCGCAAGCATGACAGCTTTCGCCGGCGCACAAACAGCAAAGGCCCACAAACTCACTGGCTGGATTGGTGATTCCAAGTGTGGCGCGTCCATGCACACTCCGGATTGTGTGAAGAGTTGTGTCAAGTCAGGACAAAAGGCGGTCTTCGTCGACTCGAAGAATAAAGTCTGGGCCATCGACAACACTGACGCTGTGACGGATTACTACGGCGACAAAGTGAAAGTCGTCGCCACTGTGGACTCCACGAATAACAGCATTCATATTGATTCCGTGAAGAAGTCGGGCAGCAAAAGCACCATGTAGTTGACGGACCGCTGAGCCTCACGAGGTTGATTCGAACGGTCAAGCAGAGGGCGCGCTGCGGTGCGTCCTCTTTTCTTTTGCTGGAGCGGCGGAGGCGGCCAGGCGACGCTTGCAATGCCGCATCTGATATTGTTGTAGATGAAGGAGTTTTAGGCGAAAATATGGCGAAAGCAGTCTGGAACGGCAAAGTATTGGCAGAAAGTGAAAAAACGCAACTGGTAGAGGGGAACGTGTATTTTCCACACGAATCGATCGATCGTGAGTTCTTTCGCTCCAGTTCGACCATCTCAACTTGTCCGTGGAAAGGACAGGCGCGCTATTACACCATTCTGGTCGACGGGCAGGAAAACTCAGATGCGGCCTGGTACTATCCCGATCCCAAACCGGCGGCGCGCGCCATCAAGAATCATGTCGCATTCTGGCGAGGCGTGGAGATCGAAAAGTAAATTCGGTCGGCAGCTTAATAGGCTCCGGCTTGTTGCAATGGAATTCTGATCTGGAAACACGTGGAACCCGGCTTCGATTCCAGATTGATGAATCCACGATAGCGACTCAGAATTCGATTGACTGTATCGAGGCTCAAACCAGCGCCTTTGCCCGGCGGCTTGGTCGTAAAGAACGGCTCGAAAATCCGACTATGCAGATCCGGCGGAATCCCTGGACCGTCGTCCCAGATTTCGACACGAACCATGTCTCCCGCGTTTTGCGTGGTTACGCGGATGGTTCCACGATCATGCATCGCGTCGAGAGCATTTTCCAGCAGTGCCATCCATATCTGATTCAATTCGCTTCCGTTGGCCGCGATGCGGGGCAAGTCAGGATCAAATTCGCGCACTACCTTTACGTGATTCATTCTGTAATGCAGCATAGTCAGCGTATTTTCCAGCGATTGCGCCAGGTCAATATCCTGCAGTGGGGCCTGGTCCATGTGGGAGTATTGCTGGATCGCACGAATCAGGTCAAAAATTCTCGCTGTGGATTCGAGCACGGCGCCGGTCATGCTTTCTGCGCGCAAGGTGGATGCGAAGTGAGTGACCGCGACATTGGCTGCTTCGAGGTTTAGAAAAGTATCCAGCACCGCTAATTCTTCCGGCTCAACACCTGCCTCCGCAAAAACGGGCGCAATTGTCCAGGGGTTGGGCAGCTTGCGCGGCTCCAGCCAACGATTCAATCGTTCTTCCAGCGCGCCGGCCTCGATTGGACTTTGCGGCTTGGTTCGGTTTTCGATGGCGCAGCGAACATCTCGATTCCACTCCATGTAGCGCGCTTCCTGCTCGTCGGTCAGGCAGAGCTGTCCGGCCTCAAAGCTGACCTTTCCGTACGCGCGCAACTCCTCCATCAGATTGCTGCTGGCGCGTTGGGCTGCGCTGGCTGGATTGTTCAGTTCGTGCGCAAGATTGGCGGCCAGCTTTCCCAGGGCGTTCAGTTTTTCTGACTGCTGCTCCAATCGCGTCACTTCGCGGACGCGATCCAGCAAGATCGACACGGAACGTTGTCCCATGGACGGTATGGCGATCAGCATTTCAGGGAATAGATCGCGCGGAACCTGCAGCGCCCACACCGCTTCAGAAACATATCCGCTGCCGCCAGTGGTCTTCATGCGGGAGAAGGGAAGTACTCCGGTGATTTGACCGGATCGCCCGATAAACAGGCTGCCGCGCGCAGACTGTTGCCGGCGCACCTGAATCTCGCCGGAAAGCAGGATCATCATGTGGGTCGCAGGATCGCCGTCGTTGAAGATGCGTGTTCCCGCGGGAGCAGTAAGCTCCCAACTATGCTGGATCAGCCAGCGGTATTCCGGGTCGGTTAAGCCATCGAGCTGGCGGACGCGGCGCAGCGCCTCCAGAACCTCAGGCTCTGGGGTGTGGAGAACGGAAACCCCGGGGGGCAAATCCGTCGGTAAAGCGATCGATTGCGTCGGAAAGGCCATAGCGGTAGCTGACAGAATAGATCACTCTAGGTTACAAACACCATGTTGCGAGGGGATGAAAAACTTGCGCTTGTGGCGCAAAGTCACCATTCAAAAACCGATACTGTCATCCTGAGCCAGCAGGCGAAGTGCCTTGCGGTTCTTGGCGAACCACGAGGTCCTTCAGTCGCTGCGGCTCCCTCAGGATGACAAACTACTCACAATGCCGAATGTAAATCCGGCATTTAATAATCTGTTACGCACCTACGGTTGCAGGCACCGGCTTTTCTGCCGATTCGACTGCGCCGTCTTTCACCGTGACAGGATCGAGGAACGGCATGGCCGCGCGGAGCGGAGCGCCAGTTTTTTCAATGGAGTGCTGCGCTTCTTTGCGGCGCTGCTCCTCAAACCATTTGCGGCCGGTCGCGTTCTCGTTCAGCCAATTTTTGGCGAAGGTTCCATCCTGAATTTCCGCAAGCAACTGCTTCATGGCGGCACGGGTTTGATCGGTGACGATGCGCGGCCCGGCGATGTAGTCGCCGTATTCTGCGGTGTCGGAGATGGAGTGGCGCATGTAAGCCAGGCCGCCGCGATAGAGCAGATCGACGATCAGCTTCAGCTCATGCATGCACTCGAAATATGCAACCTCGGGCTGATAGCCGGCTGCGGTGAGTGTTTCAAAGCCGGCTTTGACCAGCGCGCTAACGCCGCCGCACAGCACAGCCTGCTCGCCGAACAGGTCCGTCTCAGTTTCTTCCTTGAACGTAGTCTCAATCACACCGGCGCGACTGCAGCCGATACCTTTTGCATAGGAGAGCGCCAGCGCCAGCGCTTGCCCGCTAGCATCCTGATGGATGGCAACCAGGCCGGGAGTTCCGCCGCCCTCGACAAATACTTCGCGAACGCGATGGCCTGGAGCTTTGGGGGCCACCATGCTGACGTCGACAGTGGCGGGAGGATGAATCGTGTCGTAGCGAATGTTAAATCCATGCGCGAACATCAGGGTTTTACCTGCCGTCATGGAAGGA
>JAJYBW010000078.1 GCA_021778815.1 Acidobacteriota bacterium
ACGAACTCTCTATTTTCGAGTCGACGTGTGACGGGGAGTGAAATCAAGGTTGCTGAGCATTTTCTGTCGGAGAACACGAGCATGAGGAAATTCACTGCAAGTTTATGGTTGCTGCTTCTTGTATGCGTCGGTTGCTGTCGAGCCTCCGACTTGCTTGTTACTTCCGCTTATCACCGGCCCGATCCTTTCGGAAGTTTCGTCGCCAGCGATCTTGGCGGGGCCAGCTGGAGTCATTCGATCCAGCTAATTTCCGCGCGCGGCGGGTACGCTTCGTTTCAACTTGTCGTCAAGTCGGACACGGCGTGCAGCAATTGCAAGTTGAGCATTGAGACACCGCAGCCGGTCGATGTATACCGCGAGTGGTTTCACTTCAATACACCCGACAAGCATTACTACCCAGACGCGCTGATTCCGATCCAAGTTCCGTTCAGCTTTCAGATGCCTGACCCTGACAACGCAATCCAAGGGCAAAAGGTGCGCGCGTTCTGGGTAGATGTATGGATTGCCGATGATACGAAACCGGGCGTGTATCACGGTCGCGCGCGGCTGACGGATGGATCCGTACGCAAGACTGTTCCGTTCACAATTTCTGTATCGTCGGCGCAGATTCCGGCGCAGGATGTGCTGAATGTGGATTCAAATTCTTACGGGATGGGATGGCTGCAGGCGCAATATCCAAAGGCTCTGGCGGTGTCGGGGCGGGCCAAGGAAGCGGAGCAGTTTCGCCTGATCCAGAAGTACTATCGGATTTTCTATGAGAATCGAGGCATCTATCACGTGCTGGGGTATGGGCACTCCGGATATGTCGATCCAGGGTTTGCGCCGGAGCTAGCGGGGACGGGCAAAGAGAAGCATATTGTCAGCTGGGACAAGTTTGATCGGTTGTTCGGGCCCGTGTTAGATGGGTCTGCCTTCACGGGTACGCGGCGCGGTCCGCAACCGATACCGTTTATGTACCTGCCGATCAATCCAGAGTGGCCGGCGAATTACTTGTGGTGGGGCCAGCCGGGATACCAGGCGGAATTTACGAATGTGGTGGGCGAGATGGAACGCCACTTCCGCGAAAAGGGCTGGACGAACACCCGGTTTGAAGTCTTCTTCAATCAAAAGAAACGCTACAAGGGTTTTGAGTGGGACGGCGATGAGGTGCGTTTCCCCAAGGACGATGCCTACTTCCTGGTCTATCACGATCTGCTTATGAACTCGCTGCCCAAGAATACCCCCGTGCACTTTGTCATGCGCGCGGATACCAGTTGGACCATGCAGCAACAGATGCACAGACTGAAAGGCGTCATCGGATTATGGTGCGCTGGCGGTGGAATGTTTACCTGGTATCAGGATGAACTGCCTGCGTTGAAGCAGCAGGGAGACATTGTTTGGATCTACGGAGGAACGCCGCCAGTCCAGGATGTCTCGTCTTCGATGGCGGCGGATCCACTGCGGGCGTGGATTTTGGGCGTGGATGGTTTTGTGCGCTGGCTGGCGGTAAGCCCGGGACCCACCCCGTTTCAAGCGCTCTCAAATGGCGGCACGGAGACTCTGGTGTATTCCGGCGAGCGTTTTGGAATTGAAGGGCCGATTCCAAGCATTCGTTTGAAGTTGCAGCGCAACACAGTTCAGGATCTCGATCTACTGGAAGAGGACGCGAAGCAAGGCTCTCGCGATGCGCTCCAGGAACAGGTCGTCGGATTGTTTGACAATACCAAGCTTGCACAGTGGAAGCATTCTCCCTCGCCGCCACCTGTGGGCAAGCCGGTCGATTGGACCAATGCAGACATCAGTGACGCGTTGAAACCGTATGACGCGCAGTTTCCAACTCCGCAACCGGAGGCCTGGCAGCGTGTCCATGAGTTGGCGTTGAAGCCGGCAGGGAGGACGCAATGAAACTGGCCGCCTTGATACTCGCAGGTTCACAGCTTGCTTTCCTGTCGGCGTGTGTCGCGACTCCGATGGACGCACAGACAGCGGCGTCCACTTCGATACGGGCGGTTACGCAGCCGCAAGATTTGCAGGAGATCGCGCGCGTTGCAACAGCCATGATCGATGGCGATGTATGTCAACACATCGTGACCGAGCGGGCGCTGCAGCATATGCTGCGCTCGGATCCGCGCGATGAGTGGCAAGCGGGCGACAACTACGACGTGCATGAAGCACCGTTCATCCATACGAAAAAGACGCTGATACGCTTGGCTACACTGGCGCCGTATCCGGTCGATGTGAATTTGTGGATGCCGGTTCCAACCACACCGGATATTCAGCTTGTGATTCGCAATAAATATAATTTGAGCGAATTCTGGAATGGCGAGTTGGACCAGGCGATGCCACCGGAAATGCGCGAAGTTCTGCAAACTGGCAAAACATTGACGGTCCAAACGAAGCCAGAAATGATTTCGGTGCTGGCCCCGGTACGAAACAGTCTGAATGAAATTGTTGGGCTGGTCGAGGTGGTCGCCAGCACGACCCTGCCACAACACGACGAACAATAGCGAACCACGATGAGGAGAACGATGAACTGGACGAAGCCTCGCACCCTGCTTGCCGGAACTTTGCTGGCGATGACACTCACTGCGACCGCATCCTCGGGCGCCGCTACCGTGAATACTTCCGGCGATGCCCGAAGGCCGTCGAAACTCATCCTGCCTTCCGCTGTTCTGGCGCGGACGGGAGAAGTTCCGGTGGTGTATCGCTTGAGCCAGGGATTTACCGGCCACGCGGGTTTACATGTGGTCTGGACCGACAGCCTGGGCCGCACCGTGGAAGACAAGATGCTGCCGGCCGATCTGCTGGATGAGACCGACATCACATTTCCAATTGATATGTCGCTGGCTGTCGCGATGAAGAACCATCTTCATGTGGACCTGACGCTGACTGGAAAAGACATCAAGGGCGCGCCCTACAATCAGAGTGAAGCCGCCGAAGCTGACTTTGTTGCGCAGCCGCCTTTCACTGGGTGGAAAGACTACGTCGTCATGATGTGGCAGAACTATCCGGCGAACCTGGTTCCCGAGTTGCAAAAGCTGGGGATCAACGGCGCGACCTATTCCAGCCGCAATGTGGCGTTGCCGGATTTCTTGATCGATAACAACATGCGCTGGTATTCGGAAAGCCTTGCGACCGACTACTACTCTGAATATCACCGCTGGCGTCCGGATCGTCCGGTGGGGTGGTCGTTTATCCAGGCCAAGAAACTGTATCAGGAAGATCCGAACAGCCTGGCAGCTTTCAAGCGTCACCCCAGTTTCTGGGATCCTTATTACCGCAAGCTCGTTCATGATCGCGGCGTTGCGACTGCAGAGCGACTGGCGCCGTACCGGCCGTACTTTTATAGCCTGGCGGATGAGTCCGGGATTGCAGAGCTGGAAGCGGCGTGGGACTTCGACTTCTCCGATGAATCGCTGGTGCCGATGCGGCGCTGGCTGCAAACGCAATACGGCAGCCTGGGCGCGCTGAACCAGGAGTGGGGTACGAACTTTACCAATTGGAACCTGGTGATGCCGCTGACCACCAATCAGGCCATGAAGCGGACCGACGATAATTATGCCGCGTGGGCTGACCTGAAAGAGTGGATGGATATTTCCTACGCGGATGCGTTGAAGATGGGTGTGGACGCTATCCACGAAGCCGATCCGCACGCCTACGTGAACATTGGCGGCGGACAGATGCCGGGATGGGGCGGCTATGACTACTCCCGCATTTCGAAAGTGCTGAATGCCATTGAGCCGTACG
The DNA here is from genome assembly GCA_021778815.1 of Acidobacteriota bacterium. Lineage (GTDB taxonomy): Bacteria > Acidobacteriota > Terriglobia > Terriglobales > Acidobacteriaceae > JAKAAZ01. Next base: position 3,727 of record JAJYBW010000078.1, read on the forward strand.
ACATTGGTCGCAGCGTGGACATCGTTCACTCGCTCAATCCAAAGATGGTGATCCTGAGCACCAGCTTTGCTGCCGGCGACCAAGAGCGGCAGCGTGTTTGGTATGAGCTGCTGCACGGCAATCGCGGACTGATCATCTGGGACGAAGGCGAAAAATACGTCCAAAAAGATGGTCAGCCGAGCGATGTTGGCAAGCAGGCCGGCGAGCTCTACAAAGCAATTCGAGGGGGCGAGGGCGCGCTGATCATGAACAGCCATGTGGTGAACAACCGGATTGCGATTCACTATTCGCAACCCAGCATGCGTACCCAGTGGATGCTGGAGAGGCGTCCGAATGGCGATGCATGGATGACCCGGAGCCCCTCCTACGAGCGCTCGACAAATGACTTTATGCGGCTGCGCGAGTCCTGGTGCAATTTGATTGAGGACGAAGGCATGCAGCCGAACTTTGTTTCCTACGACCAGGTGGAGCAGGGGGAGCTGCTGAAGGGCGGCTATCATGTGCTGGTGCTGCCTGAGTCCAGTTCGCTATCGAAGACCGAGGCGAATGCGATTCGCGAATTTGTTGCGCAGGGCGGCGTCGCGGTTGCGGACGGAATTCCTGGAACTTACGATGAACACAGCCGCAAACTTCCCGCTTCCCCGCTGGCAGATCTTTTTTCCGGGCCGAATACCGAGCCGGTGAATGTGCATCCGTACGCGAAGGGAAAGGCGATCCTGCTGAACGTCGACATCATCAGCTATCTGCAAAACCGGCTGAATGGGAAGGAAGGACCTGTTCATGAACTGGTCGAACAATTGTTGCGTTCGAACGATGTTCGTCCCGAATTTTCTGTGGAGGATGCGCAAGGCCACTCCGTAGTAGGGATTGACGTGCATGTGTACGCCGATGGTGGAGCGCGGATTATCGCGCTGCAGTCCAATCCGCAATTGCGGGTGAATGAGCTGGGACCGGCGGACTTCCGTTCCAACGAGCGGTTCGCCAAGCCCACGACGGTTCATCTCCGTCTTCCTAATGCGATGTATCTGTATGACACCATCGCGAACAAGGAGCTTGGCGAGAAGAAGGACTTCACGCTGACCGTCGGGCCGTATGATCCAACCATTCTGGTGGCCAGCGATGCACCTCTGCCGCAGATGCAGGTGTCAGCTCCGCAGCGAGTGCGGCGTGGAACGATTGCGAATGTCGCTATCCATGCAGCTGCCTCGCCAGCGGACATGAGCATCTTTCATGTCGATGTCGTCGATCCCAAGGGAAATTCCCAGGTTTTCTATTCTGGAAATGTCCTCGCGCGCCAAGGTTCGGGGGTCAAAGCAATTCCGCTTGCTGTGAACGATGCGCCCGGGCAGTGGACCATTGACGTTCGCGATGTGATGAGCGGGCAACGGGTCCAACAAACGATAGATGTGCAATAACAAAGCTTCTTCAGCGGAAAAGGAATCGATCGATGCAAAAAAGATTCGTCGTAACGCTAGTGGCTGCGGCGTTGATTTCCGCGGGTTTGCAGAGCCTGCGGGCGCAGGTCTATTCGCCGGAGATCACCAAGGTGGGCCAGGTGGACACGAGCAACATGGCTAGCCTGGTGCAGGGAATTTATCGGCAATACAATGCCACCACCGACCGCGAAAAGGCCGAGGCGATCTGGCGTTTCTACTTGACCGATGGACGATTCGTGAAACCGGGGATGTTCTATCACATTCCCGGGTGGGCCTACGAAGAGCCGGTGGGCCAGGTGCTGGATCCGATCAAGCTGCTGAACAGTTATGGCTACGGCCTCTGCTATCAGGATGGGCCTTTGCTGGCGGCCACCTATGATGCTGGAGGATTCAAGCATTCACGCGTGTGGTTCCTTACCGGGCATACCGTAGCGGAGGTGTATTACGACGGCGCGTATCACATGTTCGATTCCGATGAGCTGGGTTATAACCCGATTGGAAACGGTCCGCTGAAGCAGCGCGATGTTGCGTCTGTCTGGCAGTTGGAACATGACGGTAGCATCATCACGAAGAATGTCACCGGACCGACAACGTCGAATCCGAAGACGGTCGATACTCCCTGGTATCCGGCGGATGTTCGCGCGGGAGATATGAAGGATCTTGCGGAGCTGTACACATCGATCAACGATAACTATCTCTATGCGTACCGACGCTATCCTGAAGGCCGCACCATGGATTTTGTTCTGCGGCCGGGCGAGCGGATGATTCGCTATTATCGCCCCACGCCGGCGGGCACGTTCTATTTGCCGTACACCTACGACGGTAAGGACTGGAAGATTCTTCCGGATTTTGCGCAGTTCAGCTTGCCGCCGTCGGCGGGACCACGCAGCGAGAAAGATGCGCGTATCTGGGCAACGGGGAAGATTGAGTATCGACCCACAGACATCGCTAGCGCCATGACTAGAAACGGCGGCGAAGCGACGTATACCTTCTCCATGCCGTCTCCGTACGTGATCATCGACGGGCATTTTTCTGTGCAGGCTGCTCTGCCGACAGCGGAAGACAAGCTAACGGCGGAGACGTCCATCGATGGTGGTCGCACGTGGACAGAAAGTGGGTCGCTCTCTGGCCCATCTAACGGGCCGTGGGAGACTCATGCGGCGGATCTGCCGGGTGCACAGGGTCATCGGACCGCAGTGTCGGGAACATATGGCTACCTGGTTCGCTTTTCGCTGCACGGGTTGATGAATCGGATGCCTTCGCTGCAGGGTGTATTTCTCACCACGATATTTCAGTTAAATCCGCGGACGCTTCCGACGCTTGCGCCTGGAGACAATCAATTTGAATACCGCGCCGGGAAAGATGTCAGGAGGGAGCTGCCGGTGCAAGCTGAACATTTGAACGAATACGCGTCCAAAGTTGAAAATGCCAGCTATGTGTCTCAGGATGGACAGGGCTATTGGATCAACGATGCGGATCACGTTGGAGATGTGATCTTTGAAGTCTCCGCAGACCAGCGTGATCTCAGCGGCTTCGATGTCGGTGGCAGGTTCCTCGATCTTAAGGATGGAATCGCGCCGAATAAATTTACGGCGGAGATTCGGCACGTCACTCCGTGGCCTGCGAATCGCAAGGGGCCGGGCTCGGCTTCCATCGCTTGGTCGACCAGCAACCAGGGACCGTGGAAAACATTGTGGAGCTACGATCCCAAGCTGACGTGGCTCGATGGTCAGCCCGTCCAGCAAGTGCTGCGCTGGCCGGAGGTGGATCGCAGCGTGCGCGACTTACCCGCGGGCACCGAGCATATCTACGTTCGCTACCAATTCAGTGGTCTGGCCATCGATCATTTTCGACTTGCCAGCATTCGACCTGAAAATCCTTCGGCGACGCAGCATTTGAGGATTACGCAAATCTGGGAAGAAAATGGAACGCAGCGCGAGTTCCACAAAGACATACCGAATGCGAACGTTGAGCAGGCCTATCAAATCTCCATTCCGGAGAAGGCCGATGTAACCAACGTCGCATTCATACTCGACTGCCCGTCGAAATAAAGCTGCTACACTGCGACTGGAAAGTCTTCGGAAGTTGGCTGAGACGGCGTCATCGACGGTACGCAAGCGAACATCGCGAGGGCGCGATGATATAAAGGATCGGCCAGCGTTTGTTGCAGAAGGAGTGCTTTGAATGTATTCGCGTCGTGATTTTCTAGTTGGCATTGGAGCGACTGCCGCCATTGTCTCGGCTCCATCGCACGCTGCCCATGCGCTTGCCGGCGACGGCTTGTTGTATCCCCCGTCGGATTTGTCTTATTTCGACACGCCCATCCATCACGGACCCATGAAAATCCAGATTGGCTATGCGGCGATTACCTGGAAGGAAAACGACAACCAGGCGATCGAGGACATTTCCGCGGTAGGGTATCCCGGCATCCAGCTGCGTGCCAACGTGCTCGGCGAATATCCTGACCCGCATGCGCTGAAAGACAGGCTTGCCAAGCACCATCTGACCTTTGTGGCCTTGTCCAGCGGAGATGCTCCACTGGATCCCGCGGTCGAGAAAAAAAGTCTGGAGACTCACGCCGCTCACGCGCGGTATCTGCACCAGGCCGGGGGGAAATATCTGCAGGTGATTGGCACATTTGCGCAGAAAACGTACACCCCCAGCGACTACAAACGAGAAGGCATGCTGCTGACGGAGATTGGCAAGCGCGCCGCCGACTATGGTATCCAAACCGGATTTCACAATCACATGGGATCGATCGGGCAAACTCCGGAGCAGGTGGACGCGATACTCGAAGCCGCCGATCCGCGCTACGTCAAGCTGGAATTGGACACGGGACATTATCTGCAAGGTGGAGGCGACCCGGCGGAAGCGATTCGCAAATATCATGACCGATTGCTGTTTCTGCATCTAAAAGATGTTGAAACGGCGCCGACAAAAAGCAGATATCAATTTGTCGAGCTGGGGCAGGGAAGAGTGAACTTCGTAGCGATTTTCGATGCCTTACGATCCGTTAACTTCAGGGGCTGGGGCGTAGTGGAACTGGACGGGGAGCGAACCGGCGTGAATCGTACGCCGAAAGAGTCCGCCGAAGTCAGCAAGGATTACTTAATCCACAAGCTAGGAGTGCAGGTATGAGCTGTCCATTTCGCCTTGCTGTCATCAACGACGAAATCACGCAGGATTTTGGCCGGGCGTGCGAAATCGCGTCGAAGGATTTTGGCTTGAATTGGATTGAACTGCGCGGTATGTGGAACAAGAACATTGTCGATCTTGATTCGGCGGAAATCGCGGAAGCGCGGAAGATTTTGGAGAAGAATAAGCTGCGCGTCACCGACATCGCCAGCCCGCTGTTCAAGGTGGATTGGCCGGGTGCGCCAGTTTCAAAGACGCCGGAACGTCGCGACCAATTTGGCGCCGACTTCGGATTTGCGCAGCAGGAGAAAGTGCTGGAGCGCTGCATTGAGCTGGCGAAAGCATTTCAGACAGACCGCATCCGCTGCTTCGATTTTTGGCGGCTGGATGATCCGAAGCCGTACCGGGCGGCGATCAACGACAAACTGCGTGAGGCTGCGGAGCGCTGCGCGAAGAGCGACAAGATTCTGTTGCTGGAAAATGAAATGTCGTGCAATACGGGGACTGGGGAAGAGGCGGCGGCGGTGTTGCACGCGATTCCGAACGAGAATTTTATGCTGAATTGGGATCCCGGCAATGCGGCTGCGCTCGGCAGCATACCCTATCCGAAGGGCTTTGATCTGTTGCCGGAGAAGCGGATTGGTCACTGCCACTGTAAAGATGTGACCCGTAAGTCGAGCGGCGAATATGAATGGGAGCCTGTAGGGAGCGGCGTGATCGATTGGGTGGGGCAGTTCCGCGCGTTGAAGCGCGACGGCTATCACTATGGCGTCAGCCTGGAAACGCATTGGCGCGGCGCTGGGACAGCGGAGGCTTCCACACGAGTCAGCATGAAGGGTCTGAAAGCCACGCTGGCAAAGGCTGGAATTCAGTGCTAGCCGTGGGATCGTTAATTGATCGTCGGCAGAAATGAAGCGCGGCCTGACAGGAAGATAATGCCCATGGCCAGGCTGTAGATTGCCGTCAGTGCTGACACCACGCGGAGAAATTGCGGACGGTGCCGCGATGCTCCGAATAGGCCGGCGGCGGATGCCGTCATTACCGCATTCATTGTTAACAGGCCGGCAAGGAACATTCCCAGCCCCAGCATGCCGAGAGCAGCGCCGCCGAGATTCGCTGCGAGCAGGAAAATCATCAACTGGCTTGGCGTTTCCGCTCCCAGGCCATGGATGACACCGATGACAAAAACGGAGCGCGCGTCGAAGTTTTTTGGAGGCGCGTAGGTTTCGACGGGAGCGCCTTCTTCTCGCCGTTTGAATGCCAGCCGCGCGCGATGGTAGCCGGCGTGGAGCAGCATGTAGCGGCTCTTGGGCAGCGTGTCTTCCGGGCGAAAGACCAGTGTTCCCAGAACATAAATTCCAAGAACCACCAATGTGAGACCAACCAGGCGCTCTGCCCAGCGATCGATACCTGCAGGCAGGCTGATGCCCAGCAGAATGACGATGGAGCCTAATCCCGCGACGGTGAGCGCGTGGCCCAGGGCGTAAATCATGCCGAGTTTCATGGCGATGCGTTTCGACGATTGCACGCTGACCACGTCGGTGATCGCGGCGATATGGTCGTAGTCGAAGCCGTGGCGAAAGCCAAGCACGGCTGCGGTGAACAGGGCGGCGTAGAGCGTGGTATGCGTCGTCAAGATATCTATCGCTATCGATTGCGTGCTGATTTATTTTCGACTTGCTGCAGCGAACACAGGATCGGTGGCCGCTAACAAATTCTGGGCAACTGCTCGCCGAACATCACATCCAGAATGCGCGTGCCGCCCACTCGGGTCTCCATCCGCACCATGCCTGGGTGTTCTGAAACGACTTCTCCAATCATTTTCGCATCTCGACCCAACGGATGATCCTGCATGCGCTGCAGAACAGCATCGGCCGCCTCCGCAGCTATGATGGCGATAAGTTTTCCTTCATTCGCAACGTACAGCGGATCGAGTCCGAGGATTTCGCAAGCGCCCTGCACGCTTTCGCGCACGGGAATCTGATCTTCATGCAGAAACATGCCGACCTTCGATTGGGAGGCTATCTCGTTCAGGGTGGTCGCTACGCCTCCACGGGTAGGATCGCGCATGCAGTGCAGCGGATGATCGCTGTCTAGATCAGCGGCAAACGTATCGCACGCATCCAGCATGCGGTCGACTAGTCCATGCAGCGCAGCGCAATCGCTTTCAATCGCGCCTTCAAATTCCAGGTTCTCGCGCTTCGACATGATTGCCATGCCGTGATCGCCGATGTAGCCACTCAGCAGGATCTTGTCGCCGGGGCGCGCACGGCTGGCGGAGATGTTCACGTCTCGTTCAATGGCGCCGATGCCAGTCGTCGTAATAAAAAGTTTGTCGCCCTTGCCGCGATTCACCACCTTGGTGTCGCCAGTGACCAATTGCACCCCGGCGTCGCGCGCAGCTCCTCCCATGGAGTCGACAATGCGCCGCAATTCCTCGGTAGGCAATCCTTCTTCCAGGATGAAGGCGGCCGCCAGATAAAGAGGGCGCGCGCCGCTCATGGCCAGATCGTTCACCGTGCCGTTGATGGCCAGTGTGCCGATATCGCCGCCAGGAAAAAAGATCGGCGTGACGACGAAGCTATCTGTCGTAAAGGCCAGCCGAGCACCGTTGATTTGAAGCACTGCCTGATCGTCCAGCTTGTCGAGGATGGGATTCGCGAAGGCGCGGAGAAATAGTTTGTCGATCAGCTCCGACGTCAGCTTTCCGCCGCTGCCATGGCCCAGCACAATATTTTTGTGTTCGAAAATCGGCAACGCACAGCTTCCAAATAACGGGTTTGGTATGTCTGCCGTCGGATTCTCCGAGGTGGAATCGGAACTCGACGCTGCAGCCGGCGCGTTCATGGCAGAGTCGTTTCGAGTCACGCTGCGCCTCCGACAGAATGGATGGGAACATCGACGCTTTTCGTCTGATTGAGGTGGCGTCCGTAGGCGTAGTACGCCGCACACGCACCCTCAGCGGAAACCATGGTGGCACCCAGTGGACTTTGAGGAGTA
>JAJYBW010000079.1 GCA_021778815.1 Acidobacteriota bacterium
AGGAAGGCGCGACCGGGCATGGGGACGCCGGGAATCTCGTCGTAGCCGGTATTGCTCAGGTTGGTCATCTGCAGAAACGGCTGGAATCGCCCGTGTTCATGCACCACGGAGACATCCCACACGGGATACGCGGTTTGTTGAAATCGCTGCTGCACACCCACCCGTGTGTTCACCATGACCCAGCGTCCAAGGTTGGAATACCAATTGAACACGGCGTTGTTGATCGGATAATTGAAGAGATATTCCGACTGCAGGCCGTTGAGTACGCTTTGCGCGCCATGCAACCAGGTATAGGCAAGATTCAACTGCTGGCCGTGACCCGCCTGCCAGGTTAACGAGGCTTCCGTGCCGGCGAAGGAGAATCCATTCAGGTTGGCGGCATGCCACAGCGCTGTCGGCGAAGTTCGAACGTAGTCGATGAAGTTGCTCTGCGGCGAATAAAATCCTGTAACGGAGGCCGCCAGAGAACGACGCGGATACCAGTCGAAACCGCCTTCATAGTCCCACGCCGACTCTGGCTTCAGGTGAGAATTGCCGACTGTCGTCGGGTCGCTGTAATAGAGATCGGTGTAGGTGGGCAATCGAAATCCGTAGCCGATTGAAGCGCGTGCCTTCAGTTCCGGATGGATCCAATACGACGACGCGATTGCGGGGCTGAAGACGTCATAGCCTCCGCTGATAATTTCCTCGCGCGCCCCTAAGGACAGCGTGGCGCGCTTCCACGAGCGCACGTCGAAGTCGACATAGCCTGAGCCCCAATTGCGCGCGTGAATGCCGAGATTGTTGCTGTGGATGGAATCGCCGTCGAAGTCGAGCCCATAGTAGAGGCCGTTGGCCCCGCTCCACACTTTCTTGCGACGCAACAACGCCTGCCAACTCGAGTCGATATGATTGTTCGCGTAGATGGCCGGGTCGTTGCGGAACAATACGAAATTGTCTGCGTGCCTGCGATAGGCGAAACCGCCATCCGTTACCGCTCCCAACCCCTGGCGAATGGAGGCGAACCAACCTTTCGTTCGCTCCCATGACGGATAGTTGCCATAAAAATTGTTGGCGCCGAAGGGTGTGTCGCTGCCTGCCAGCAGAACGTCGGTGGTGCCGAGGGGGGATTTCACCCATGTTTCCGTGCTCCCGTTTTCATTGCGATAGTCGCGGTCGTACATAAAGCCGGAAGAGAAATCGCGATGCCCGGCGATCTGCTCCGCCCAGTTGCCACGAACATAATTGCCGACAAAGGTTTGCTGATTTTCTCCGAAGCTGCCTGCACCGCCGGAGACCCAGAGCGAACTGGCGGCGGGGCGCGCAGTAAGAAAGTCCGCCACGCCACCCAACGCATCCGCACCATACAGCGTCGATCCGGCTCCATGCAGCACTTCGATGTTCGTCATGGCGTCGAGCGGAACCGGAAGGTCCAGGTTGTTGTGCGCCGTTTCTGCGTCATTCACGCGGAATCCATCGAGCAGCACCAGCGTCTGCTCGAACGACGTTCCGCGAATCGATAAGTCCGCGGGATAGCCGCCGGCGCCGCGCTGATTCATCTGCACGGAGGAATCTGTGCGCAGGTAATCCTCCACCGTGTTGTAGGCGAGCGGGTGCTCCTGCGTATCCATCACCACGACGGAGCGGGCAGACTCGCCCAGAGAAATGGGATCGGGCGCGCCCAAAACCGTGACCGTGGTGCGCACGGTTTCTGGCTTCGTTTTCTTGGATGGCGTGGCATTCGCGCTGGCTGAGGGCGCGTCGGGAAGGGACGAACTCTGCTGGGAAAATCCGCAGAGAGCACTGCCGCACAGGAGAAAGGCCGCAAACCAGCGCGGTGGGGTCAAGCGGGCATCTCCCGAACAGGTGGGCATGGAGCAAACAACATAAGCGAAGCGATCAAGCCGAAACCTCTGCATCATCATTCAGGAATTTCGGGGCCAGCACAACGATACTTTTGTCTTGTCCTAAATACTTTATCCTGTAAACTATCTCCGCCTATGATGCGCATTGAAGCCTTCCTCCGCGAGAGTCCCATGTTTACGGTGAAGCGTGCGGCGCTGCGTTTCGACGCAATCGCGGCCGAGGCCTTTGCTGCCGATGGCCTGGGATTTATGGAAGGCCTTGTCCTGGCGGCGATCTTCTTCGAATTTCCGCGCCCCATCAAGCCATCCCATCTGGCCGCAACTTTCACCACGACTCGGGGCAACATCAGTCATGCCATCTCTTCACTGGAAGCCAAGGGATTGCTGCAACGCAAGATCGATCCCGCTGATGCGCGCGGCTATCTGCTGACGCTGAAGCCGACGGGGAAGAGGTGCGCGCTGCGCGTCATTGCGGCCTTCGACAAGATGCAGCAGGGATTTGAACGCGAGGTGGGGACCGCTACTCTGGCGAACGCACTCAAGGTGATTCGTGCGCTTGAATCCTGCAAGCACGGATGAGGGTTCGCACTCGGTGCTGCCCATGGAATACACTGCAAAACGATACGCGGGTTCGGGCTCAGGATTGGAAAGGTATGGAAGCATGGCTGCATTGGCTGATACATTCTGGCGCGGCAAACGCGTCTTCATCACCGGGCATAGCGGATTTAAAGGGGTCTGGCTGTCGCTGTGGCTTCAATCGCTAGGGGCGGAAGTGTTCGGCTACTCGACTTCTGGGCCGGCTGCAGCGAGTGAAGGCAAGTTCGCGGTGCAGATGGAAACCTTTCGCGGAGATATTTGCGATGCCGACAAACTGCATCCTGCGCTGATCGCGACCCAGCCCGACATTGTGATTCACATGGCGGCGCAGCCCTTTGTGCGCAAGGCGCTGCAGGATCCTATCGGAACCTACCAGGCCAATGTGATCGGGACGGCGACGCTATTGGAAGGCGTGCGCCAGTGCGATTCGGTGCGTGCGGTTATCGTGGTCACGACCGACAAATGTTACGAGAATCAGGATTGGGATTGGGCCTATCGCGAAGTGGATCGCCTGGGTGGCAGCGATCCGTACAGCAGCAGCAAGGCATGCATGGAATTGGTCGTCCGTTCGTTTCGCGATTCATTTTTCAATGGGAGAGGCGTGGGGGGTCGACGTGTCGGTGTAGCTTCAGCGCGCGCAGGAAATATGCTGGGCGGAGGCGACTGGGGAAAAGACCGGCTGGTTCCCGACATGATTCGCAGCTTCGCCGCAGGCACGGCCGTGGTGCTTCGCAATCCGACGGCAAAGCGGCCGTGGCAATTTGTGCTGGAAACTTTGCGCGGATATTTGTTGCTGGCCGAAGCGCTCTATGAAGACCCTGCGCGCTATTCCGGTGGGTGGAACTTCGGGCCGGGGGCCAGCGAAGTGCGATCCGTCGAGTGGATTGTGGAGAAGCTGGCGGCCGCGTGGAGCGCGGAGGCGAAGTGGAGAATCCAGCCAGGCCAGCACCCGCAGGAGGTACCCATGCTGCGCCTCGACTGCGCGAAAGCCGCAAAGGAATTGTCGTGGACTCCGGTTCTCGATCTTGCCGAGGCTCTGCGGATGACGGTCGACTGGTATCGCGATTTTTATGCAGGGAATAATGTCGCGGAAACGTATGCGGCACAGATTGCCGCCTATTCCGCTCGCTCCAACGCCAGGTGGGAGCTGCTTTCTCCGGCTGTGCGCGGAGCCTGACGCCGCGATCCCGAACCCTGCCGCACGCCGGAATGCAATACACTCATCCCTATGCGCCCCACACTTTCTGTTGCTATGATCGCGCGCAATGAAGAGGCGAACCTGCCGCGAACGCTGGAGAGCGTGCGCTGGGTGGACGAGATTGTGATTGTCGATTCCGGATCGACGGATCGCACGCCGGAGATCGCTCGCAGTTACGGCGCGAAGCATTCCTTCAATCGAGATTTTCAGGGATTCAATCCGCAAAAGACCCTGGCCATTGACGCCTGCACCAGCGATTGGATTTATCTGCTGGACGCGGATGAAGTCATGACCCCAGAGCTGGCCGAAGAAATTCGGCAGGTGCTGGAAAATCCGCGATTCGATGCGTATTGGCAGCCACGCGTGAATCTATTTCTGGGCCGCTGGATTCGTCACGGCGGATTCTATCCCGACCACAAACTGCGCTTGTTCAAGCGAGGCACGGCACGCATGGCGGGGGCGGAACCGCATGGCACGCCCGAGTATGCCGGCCCCAAAGGCACCTTAAAAAACGATCTGCTGCACTATGCTTATCCGAAGCTCGAGCTTTACCTGGAGCATATGAACCGCTATAGCTCGCACAGCACCCGCGAGCTATTCGCCAAGGGGAAAACCAGTTCCTCATTGGGGGCGTTTGCCTGGAATACCATCCTGAATCCGATCGCGACTTTCCTGAAGAATTACATCTTTCGCCTGGGATTTCTCGATGGCCCGGAAGGTTTCGTGCTGCATTTCAATCACTCGGTCTATATCCACTGGAAATATGTCAAGGCTTGGAACGCAGGCAAACAGCTGCGCGCGGCCGAAGGTTCACAGCCGCACGCCGAGAATTGGAAGAATCCAGAAAACTAAACGAGTGGGACTGGGGGAGGGCAACGTTGAACCGCGTTAGCCAACCAGGCCCGGCAGGGTCCATTCATGCGGTAACACGGACCTTGCGATTTCGACACATTTCGAGCGCGGAGCGAGCTCGATTCCACTTTCGGTCCATCGGCGAATCGAATAGACTTGCGAACAGTGTTCGCACAACCAGAAGTAGCGCCGTATCACCACGGGAAGCCTAATCTGAGCGGACGCTGACATCGCAGGGATCTGAAACGTACCGCCTTTGGGGTTGTTGGCACAGGCAATTGCCTCGGGGGAAATCGTCTGGGCCGAGGGCTTACGCTCCATCAGAAATAGACGGCCGCCGCGCAGATACTTCAGTTCTGCGCTGCAATCTTTATTTGCACATGTCATATTCATGGTGCTCGCCTCGGTTACTTACTTTAGTAAGAACCCACCTGAGCAGAAAAGGGTTGGCTAAAAAACTCAGTATGCAGTAAGAGAAATGGTAGCTTTCTCGCTTACTTACCGGGGGGAAAACGAATTCGATCTGAGGATCGAATCGCCGGATCTCCCGGAGGAAAGAAATCCGTCGCAAAGCTGTTTCGGGGGACGAAAAGCTGCTGACGGCTTCATCATACTCTTCAAAAGCGGCCAGAAAATATACAACAATTGTGAATATTTACTCCTGGACCGAGTCGTCAACAGTCACGCTATCGGGTCCCGCAGCGGCAGCAACTCTTGTCAGTCCGTAGAATCGAATCGCAGCTGAATGCGACCGGATGGGTCGGCATTGGCGCGAATGCCGGCCAGGGTGGGGACTCTCCAGTTGGCATCTGTCAAGGTTTCAGGGGGATACGTCGTCAAGACTGCCAGCACTGGACATCCGGCCGCTTTCCCTGACTTCACTCCAGCCGGAGCATCTTCCACCACCAGGCAATCCGCGGGCGTGGCGCCCAGCAGCGCGGCGCCGTGCTGGTACGGTTCTGGATGAGGCTTCCCTTGCTGGACTGTTTCGGCGGTAACAAAATGCCTGGGGATGAGGATGCCCGCATGGGCCATGCGGCTCCGCGCCAGGCGTTCCGTGGCGGAAGTGACCACCGCCCAGGAGCCTTCCGGCAGGGAGGCCAGCAATTCCTTCACCCCTGGTAACACCACGAGACCTTCATTGTCCTCGACTTCCAAATCTTCGATGAAGCGAAGCTCGGTGGCGTCATCCAGATCTGGCCGCAGCGTGCGGACCGTCTCAATGGCCCGGCGGCCGTGGGCCAGGTGGATGGCGTAGTCGGGGTCGAGGCCGCGCGATTCGGCGTAGCGCTGCCAGCTGCGTTCGACCGAACCGATCGAGCTCATTAGCACGCCGTCCATGTCAAAAAGCAGGCCGCGAACCTGCAGGTCAACCTTCATCGGGAGCCGCCGCTGGATTGCAGCGTAAACTCGCGACCGGCCTGCAGCAGCCGTTGCACGGCTTGCGGCGAGCAGGATTCCGCATAGATGCGCAGCAGGGGCTCGGTCCCAGAGGCCCGCAGCAACAGCCAGCTTTCGGCGGCGTTCGGTTTGGCATCGGCCTCGGGATTGCGCAAAAAGAATTTCATTCCGTCCAAAGTCTCCACTCGGTCTACTTCCATCCCGGCAAAAGATTTCACTCCGGCGCGTGCTCGGGCGATCGCGCCATTTTTAATGTCATCAGAAATATGCAGGTCGATCCGGTCGTAATGGTGTTCGCCGTATTCCCGCTGTAAATCTGCCACCAGCTCGCCAAGCGACTTATTTTCGTCGGCCATCACATTGGCCAGCATCAGAGCGTTGAGCAAACCATCGCGTTCCGGCAGATGGCGTGCGATTCCAATGCCGCCGGATTCCTCGCCACCCATTAAGATTTCGCGGGCGAGCATCAGGTCGCAGATATATTTGAAGCCAATCCCGGTTTCGTGCAACTTGCGGCCATGCCGCGCACAGATGCGGTCCACCATGCGGGTGGTGTTGAAGGTCCGCACCACTTCTCCGGGCCACTGTTTGCGTTCAATCAACCAGCGCAGCAGGATGGAGAAGATTTTGTGCGAGTCGACCATGTTGCCGTTTTCGTCCGCTGCACCGATGCGATCAGCGTCGCCATCGGTGGCGAATCCGGCCTGGCAATGTTGTTCGACCACGACTTGCTGCAGCTCGTGAAGATGCGGCAGGATGGGTTCGGGATTGATTCCGGGAAACAGAGGATTCGGTTCGCGGTGAATCTCGACGCAGGGAACATGGACGCGAGCGAAAATTCCAGCAAGAATTCCGCCGCCCGCTCCATACATGGAATCGATGGCAAGTTTGAACCCGCTGGCTGCAATCTTTTCCAGGTCGACAAATCCCGCGATCTTCTCAATGTAGGCGGGAAGAAAATCCACGCGATCAATCTTGGCCGCCACTGAAGCACGCGCTAACGGCTTGCCAAGGTGCGACTCGATGGCAGCGATCATGGAAGGCTTGCCCGACCCGCCGTAGCTGGCTTTGAACTTGACTCCATTCCATTGGAAGGGATTGTGGCTGGACGTGATCATGATGCCGGCGGCGGAACCACTGTCGCGCACTGCCAGTGAGAGTGCGGGCGTGGGCGTGATGCCGCTGGCCAATCGCACCGGAATTCCTGTCGATGCCACCACGTCTGCGGCGGCCTGCGCAAAGGCAGGCGAACCAAATCGCGTGTCGTAGCCGATGCAGATGCCGCGCGCCGGATCTTCCTGCGTCAGGATGTAATTCGCAATCGCGCTCGCAGCCACGCGAAGGTTGGCGAAAGTAAAGTCTTCTGCAATGATGCCGCGCCAGCCATCGGTGCCGAATTTTACAGGGCTTACGTGGGAGTCGTCAGTGGCCGTCACAGTTTCCATTCGAAGGGTCGATCAGATCAGTTTGTCTTGTTTTTCCTGCTGCAGTTGCTTCACCAGCTTGCCAACATCCTGGCATCCCACGCGCGTGGTGATCAACAGAACATCGCCGGCATCGACGACTACCAGATTTTCTACGCCGACCAGCGCCACATGTTTTTCCGGCGCGTAGACATAGTTTCCTCTGGCTTCCAACACGCTTTCTTCTGAAGTATCCATCACGTTGTCGCCATGCCGGACATTCTCACCTTGCAGCAGTTTATGGTCGTAGAGCGCAGCCCACGATCCCAGATCGTTCCATCCGAAATCCGCACGCAGGCAATACAGGTTGGAATGATGCTCGCCTTTTGCGGAGCGCGGTTCGATGATGGCGTAATCGATGCTGATGTTTTCGCACTTGGGATAGAGATCTGCGAACTTGGAAGCAAATTCCGGCGTGCCGAAGGCCTGCGCGATTTCTTCCAGATAGGGTGAGGTCTCCGGCAGATGTTCCCGCATTGCGTTGGCAAGGGTGCGCGCCGTCGCCAGGAACATGCCGCTGTTCCAGAAATAATTTCCGGAGGCCACAAATTCATTGGCGCGCTCCAGGTTCGGCTTCTCCGTAAACCGACGAACCCGGGAGGCAGCCTCATTCAGCGATTCACCGGTTTCAATGTATCCGTAACCCGTTTCCGGATGGCTGGGCTTGACGCCCAACACGACGATATTTTCGCCCGCCGCCGCCAGTTCGCTGCCCGCCATCAACACTTGCAGGAACCTCTCGTTGTCCCGAATCGTATGGTCCGCAGGAAACAGCCCAAGCACCGCACCGGGCGCCTGGCGTTCCAACAGAAACGCTGCCAGTCCGGCTGCGGGGGCCGTATTTCTCGCCACAGGCTCCGCCAGAATCTGCGACACAGGAACGTCCGGCAATTGCTTCTCGACCGCTGGCATCAGCCACTCATTGGTCAGGATCCAGATGTGCTGACTGTCAGCCAGAGGCAACAGGCGGCTTACGGTCTGCTGCAGCATGCTGCGCTCGCCATTCAAGGAGAGCATCTGCTTGGGATGGGTCCTGCGGCTGCGCGGCCAGAAACGCGTGCCGCTGCCACCAGCAAGGATGAATGGTCGAAACTTGAGGGTTGGAGTCAAAGTAGGTTTCATCGTAAACGAAAGCGACCGGGGCGGCGGAGAAACAAGTGCTCAAGGGATGACAATTTAAAACTAGATGGAGCGAAGCGGGCCGGAGTTGCCACGTCTATGGTCGAATTTACTCCGGAATCGCGCGAAGTATCTCCGTCGGGGCTGTAGAAGTGAAACTCCATTCAGGGGTACAGGCCGGCACAACAGCCAGATCTCCGCGCTGCAGTGGTATGGGAGGTTGCCCCTTGGATTCGAGCTGGCCGCCACCCTCGCCCACAAATATAAGCTGAACCGTGTTCGACTTCTTCCCGGCAGGCAAGGAAAAATTCTCCGTCTTCGAGCCTGCCAGACGCGTGCGATCGACGCGAAAATATTTTGACTGCACGAGAATTTCGCGGCCACCGCCGACCGACTGCGAGCCGCTGATCGGCTCTATTTTGGGGGCGACCGGGCCTGCCTCCGTCTTCAGTCGAATGGCTTGCAGACCATCTTTCAAATGCAGTTCGCGGGGACGGCCATAGTCGTACAGGCGATACGTCATGTCGGAGTTTTGCTGGGTTTCCAGCATCACCACGCCGGGGAAAATTGCATGCACGGTGCCGGCGTCGACGAAAATCATTTCGTCTTTCTTGACAGGAACCGATTGCAGCAGATTTTCAAGCGTGTGATCGTCGATGGCGGCTTTCACGTCGGGTAGGGTGGTTCCGGGACGAAGGCCTAACGCGACGGTAGCGTCGGGATCCGCTTCCAACACGTACCAGCATTCTGTTTTCCCGTGCGGTTCTCCGTGTTGCCGCGCCATTTCGTCTCCGGGATGAACCTGCACACTGAGTTTTTCGCGAGGAAAAAGGACTTTCATCAGTAGCGGAAACCGTTCCTGGTGAGCGCCACTTTCTCCCAGCAACTCTTCCCTGCGCTCGTGGAACACCGCATCCAGCGTATTTCCAGCCAGCTCGCCGGTATCCACAACGCAATCATTGCCGCTGAGCCAGACTTCTCCGATAGGTTGGTCGGAAATTTTGTGGTCGTACCAGGGGGCAAGATTCCGCACACCCCAAACCATGGGGCGAAACCAGGGACGCAGGCGAAAAGGAGTCAGTATCGTCATATCGATCGGTGGCACACGGTCAGGCTTGAAGCGACTTGCTCATCAGGACGAAGTGAATTGGAATCTTTACACCGGGAAAATCTGGCGCCGGCTCCGTACCCGCCTCCACAAAGCCAAGTTTACGGTAATACGGCGGCAGTTCTTCGCGCACATGTACGATGCGCAGATCGATGGCGACGTGACCTGCTCGGCGGGCAAAATCCTCCGCCTCCTGCATCATGCGGCGGCCGAGGCCGCGACCCTGCACCTTCTGGCCGACGGAAAGCATGCCGAGGTAAAGGCGATCGCCGCGCGATTCGAGATAGACGCAGGCCATCAGTTGCGCCGCTTCTTCCAGCAGCAGAAACACCCCTTTACCGAGGAGTGCTCGTACCTGCTCGGGATTGGTGCGGTCCCCGGATTTGAACCAGCTTTCCGCCAGGAACGCATGATTGACAAGCGCGGCAATATTGTCGGCATCGGCTGGGCCAGCTCGGCGGATTTTCCCGTCCATCGGCATCAACCGAGCTTGGCGAAGTATGCTTTCATCCGCTTCAAACCTTCGTCGATGTCGGCATGCGACACGGCGTAGGAGAGGCGGATGTGCTCGTGGGTGCCGAATGCCTCGCCGGGCACCGTCACGACATTCGCTTCATGAAGCAGGCGCGTGGACAGCTCGGCGGCGCTGCTTACTTTGCCTTTGCCGAGGAACGCGGAGATATTTGGATAGACGTAGAACGCGCCTTCCGGCACCGTGCAGCGCACGCCAGGAATTTCGCGGAGATGAGCGAGTACCTGGTCGCGCAGCGAGATGTAATCTTTGCGCATCTCTTCGACGCATTCTTGCGATGCGGTCAATGCGGCGACTGAAGCCTTCTGCACAAACGTCGCGGTTGAGGACGTGCTCTGACTTTGCATCTTGGAGATGGCGGCGATAATTGGCTTGGGCCCCAGCGCAAATCCAGCTCGCCAGCCGGTCATGGCGTAGGTCTTCGACAGCGAACCGAGAACGATGATGTGCTCTTTGCAGTCCGTGAAGCTGCCGCCGGAAATGGGCACGCCGGTGTATTGCAGATATGCGTAGCACTCATCGAGCAGCACGTAGATGCCGCGCGCATGCGCCAGTCGAACGACTTGCTCCAGGTCCTTGGGAGCGATGACAGCGCCCGATGGATTCGAGGGCGAATTCAGAATGATCGCTTTGGTGCGCGGCGTAATCAGTTGCTCAATGGCGCTGGCAGTGACGCGGAAATTCTCCGCCTCGTTCGTTTCCAGAAACACGGGAGTGCCACCCGCAAACTGGATGATGTCTTTGAAGGAGACCCAGTACGGTACCGGCAGCACAACTTCATCGCCGTGATCGACGAGCACATTGATGGCCTCAAACAAGGCCAGCTTGCCGCCAGTAGTGAAAATCGCTTCGTCCGGCGTGTAATTCGAGCCAAAATCAGTCGCGTGGCGCTCGACAATCGCCTTCCGCAACTCTGGAATACCGCTGACCGCCGTGTAGCGGGTGAAGTTGCCTTCGATGGCAGCGATGGCGGCGTCTTTAATGTGACGCGGCGTCGGGAAATGCGGCTCGCCCGCTCCGAAGTCCACGAGGTTGATCCCCTGGGCGCGCAGCTTGGCTGCCTCGGCAGTCACGGCCATGGTCGCGGAAACTTCAATCCGGTTGACGCGATCGGCGAAGATTTTCTGGGCAACTGAGGTGGTCATAATACCTC
>JAJYBW010000080.1 GCA_021778815.1 Acidobacteriota bacterium
GACCCCGACCACAATAAAACCGTGGCTGGCAAGATCCTCCACCTGGTAGGTGTTCTGCGTCCGATGTCCCGCCCATGCAGGATTGAATAGCAACACCGGGAACGGCGCTCCGCTGCTCGCGACGGCGGCGTCCTGGTAGGAATGTGTTTGCAACACCCCCATGTAACTCGCGAGCCAGGTCGTCTCACGGCGCATGCGATACCTCGCCAGTCGCTGATGGTTCGGACTCGCCGGATACCATATCTGCACCATGATTTCGCGCGGCCGCTTCGGCCCTGCAACGTGCGTCTCCATTCGGACTGGATCGACCATCTGCTCCACCCGCGTCCCGGTTGCGTAGGGACCCGTCGGCATGGGCAGGCTGAACATCGGCAGCACATATGTGAATGCTGCGGTCAGCAGCAGCAGGATAGTCACCGCGGTGGCCGCCAGCCAATGCATACGATTGCGCGCCCGGGTGCCTCCCAGCGCCAACAGGCTCAACCCCACTCCCGCATACAGCGGAATCAATTGCCAGTAAGCCCCCACCCATGCTGCGGCCAGCAACAAAACTGCGCACGACAATGCAGCGAGCACAACTCCTGCACGCCTCGGCATCCAGCCCAGCAGGGCAAAGACGGCCGGCATCGCCAGCACGAATCCTGCCGCTTCCAGTGGACGCATTAGCGCACCACCTCTGGACCGCTGCTGCAGACCATAGTTCCAGAGCCTGCGCTGGCGGCCTTAGCGACAACCGGCACTCCTGAAGCGGCTTTGTCGTGCCCCAGCATCGTGCGGGCACGAAGTGCCATCATCCGCGCTCCGGGCAGGTTGAAAATCTCGTGGTGGTCTCCCGGCATCACTTCCGCTTCAATAGGCCGGCCGAACAACTGCGACCATCCCATATCGGCGGCCAGCATCGGACCCATTGGCTCTTCTTCGCTGCGGAACAGCAATGCTTTGCCCTGCAATGGGCCGCTCGACACAGCCAGGGAGGCAATCGACTGCAAATACCGATTGAGTCGCTCCTCTCCAGTTTCGCGAGATTCCGCCGGGGCAGCCCAGTGCTGCAAACGACCGCCGAGTTTCGCCACCACAACTCGAATTGCCTGCGCGCTTCTTTGCGCAAATGAACCCGGGCCGGCCTCGCCAATTTTCTTTGGCTTGCTCGCGATCCAGCGACAACGCTGGACCTGATAGATCGCCAACATGAGCCGGCGGCGCAGTGCCGGCTGGCCATTCCAATAGCCCGGCGCCCAGGCATCGATAATCATTGCCAGATCAATTTGCTGCCCCAGGTCTTCCAGGCGACGTGCAACTCCGTAGGCTATCCAACCTGAAACACACCAGCCCGCCAATCGATACGGTCCGGATGGCTGGACTTCCTGAATCAGTCGCACATAGAAATCGATCAACTGCTCATAACTGGCAGTCGCCATGGCCGCATTGTCCTGCTCCACCGTTTGAATCGCGTACATCGGCTGTTCCGTGCCCAACTCCGCAGCCAGCGAACGAAAAATCATGCTTTGCGAAATCACGAAAATCGGGCGACCGGCTCCCAGCGGTTGAATCGGAATGATGCGCGGATTGTGATCGGGAGCACGACGAACTTCTTTTGGGACACCCGGCTGCAATTCCAACTGCGCTTGCTCCAGCCACGCTGCCAAGGTGCCAATGGTCGGATGGCGGAAAACCTCTGCCGCCGTCAATTGCACATTGAACTCCCGCTTCAACAGGGTCTGCAGTCTCGCCAGCAGCAGCGAATGACCGCCCAGATCGAAGAAATTGGAATTCAGATCGATTTCCTCGATCTTCAGAACCTGCCGCCATATGCGAACCATGTCACGCTCACTCTGCGACATGGGCGTCGTCATCGCCGGTGCAATCTTGTCGCGTTCCAGTGGCGCGTCCACTGCCGGCGCCATCGCCTGCCGACCCGGCGTCAGCTGTTCGATCACGGGCAACGCCCGCTCTGCCGCAGAGACCTTTTCCATCTCCTCGACCGTCATCAACTTCAGTTGAGACAAAGGCGTATCCGGAGACATCACCGCTTCCCGCAACAAGCGCGCAAAATGGCGCTGCACCATCTGAATCGTCGTTTCGGAGTAGAGCGTCGCGTCGTACAAAAATTCAAGGAACACGCCGTTCTTGCGCTCCACCACGCCCAGCTGCCATTCACTTCCGGTCACCGCTGGAACATCCGGCAAGGAGACGATCTCCAGGTTTTTCCACTGCATCTCATGCACAAATGCCCGCTGATAGAAAAATGTAATTTGATTCAGCGGATGATAGTGCTGCCCCACTCGCATATCCACCAGCGGCGTTACCAGGTTCAGCGGCAATGCATGCTCCATCGCATCCATGGACTTTTCACCGAACCGCGTCACCAGCTCCCGGAATGTTGTGCCGGCTTTCACCTGCCCGGTCAGACAAATCGGATCTGCCAGCGGACCCATGACGGCTTCCGTGTTCCCCGTCCGATTGGCATGCGGCGTCAGGAAAAGAATGTCGCTCTGCCCGCTGTAGCGCGACAACAAAGCCTGAAACAGTCCGCCGAAGACAGCGAACGCGGTGGCCTGGCATTCGCGGGCAAAACGCCGCGCCGATGCCACCATTGCCGCATCCAGAGCCTCCGTTACCAGTCCCGCGCGAGCATCGCCCCCCTCGGTACTCCTCGGTTCCAGATCCCGCGGCAGTTGCAGCGGTGTCCAGACTCCGTCAAGATACTTCTGCCACCATTCCAGCCGATGATCTTTCTCCGGGCTCGTCAAAAGTTTTCGCTCCATCTGCGCGTACATGGAAAACTGCACTGGCCAATTCTTGCTCGCGTTTCCCGAGCCAATCTCCTGCTCATATGCCTGCTGCAACTGCTCCAGAAAAATACCTGTCGACCATCCATCCACAATGCCGTGCGACAGCGTGATGGCTAACCAGTGTCGCTCGTTTTCCAGTCGCAGCACCCGCACCCGAAACAAGGGACCGTTCGCAAGAGAAAATCCCTCTCCTCCTTCACGATCGATAATCGCGTGGTCCGCAAGCCGCTGCGCCTCCGAGCGCAACTCATCCGGCCCCTGCACATCCGAAACAAACAGCCGAAAATCGATGGGCAGCTCGGAATGAATCACCTGCCAGACCTCGTCGTTGTCTGCTTCCAGCGTGGTGCGCAATATCTCGTTACGGCGAGCCACGATTGCAACCGCTCGCGACAACGCATCCACGTGGAATGGCCCCTTCAGTTGCAGACGGATCCGAACATGGAACGCAACTCCTCCTGGATTTAAGGTGTCCAGCCGCCAGAACCGCCGCTGAAACTCCGTCGCAGGAATCCTTTTCACACCGCCCGCCAACTCCGCGGTAGTGTCGGAAGCTGTTACGACATTCTCCTCTGCCGGTGTCGTGATGGCAGCCAGACCGGCAGCCGCAGCAATCTCTGCCGTCGCTTCCTCGGCGCGCGCCGCAACTACACCCAGCAACCGCTGAAAATCTTCAAGCAGCCGAAGGCCCGCTTTCTGCGACACAACATGGTTGTCCACTTCGCAGGAAAGACGCCATCCGTCGGCACGCTCGACCATAAAAACCGTCAACGGACGAAGCGCCCCCGGACTGACTGAAGGCACTGCGGTCATCGCCACTTCGCCCGCAGTCACCGGGCGGACGAAATCCTGCTGGCAAATAAACGCCACCGGAGTCGGCAGGGTTCCTGCCGCCACTGTCTCGCCCTTTTGCTCCAGGTCCGCCAGCATATCCTCGTAGCGGAACTGCGCATGTTCGACGCATTCAGTCACCAGATCGCGAACCTGGTGCAGCAGATCGCTGAACCGCATCTCCGCATCCACGCGGACGCGGAGCGGCAAATAATTCACGAACGCTCCGATAACGTTCTCCAGTTCCGACTGATCCCTTCCACTCATGGGAGTTTCCAGAGCCACATCGGCTTGCGATTGCTGCGTCCTTAGAAGGAGTCCAAATGTGGCCAGCACTGCGTGGAAGAAGGTTGAATGGTGCCGCTGCGCCACCGTTGCGATGGCGTCTGTCAGTGAACGCGGCAGCAACAGCGATTGAATGGTAGAGGCTTCCGGTGTCGCTGCCTCGGCCTGCCATGCCGCCGGCAGTGGAGCGACTTCGAGACCCTGCAGTTGGCACTTCCAGTACGCTCTGTGGGATTCGTATTCAGGTGATTTGCGCTGCGCATCCAGCCAAACCGCATAATCTCCATAGTCGAGCGCAGTGCGTGCCGCAGGTTCTTTGCCCTGCAACAATTCGCCATAGCACCCCATCAGGTCGCTCACCAGCAGCCCGACAGACCAGCCATCGCAGACGCTGTGATGGGCGTTCCACACCAGAATGTGCTCTCGATCGCTCAACTGAAGCATGCCGGCGCGCAGCAGCGGAGCTGAAGTCAATGGCAGAACCTGGCGCGCGTGTTCCAGCGAAAAACGCGCAACCTCCGCTTCCTGCGTCGCCGCATCCAGTGATTGCAGATCACACCACTGCAATGGAAGAATTGCGTGTGCAGCGATGCGCTGAACGACGGTTCCTTCGTGCACGGTGAACGATGTACGCAGCGCCTCATGACGTGTTGCCAGCCACTGCAGCGCCTGCTCAAACGTCGCTCGGTGCAATGCGCCGGAGAGTCGGAATCGGACAGCTACATTCCACGCAGGATCCGTCGCTACTTCATTCAGTTTCCACAAACGCACCTGCAGCGGAGTCGCCGGCATCGCATAGATGGCGCCCTCTGTCGCTTCCTCATTCGCGGATTTCGTGAAACTAACCAAGGTCGACACGATCGCTCGTCCTAATCTCTATCCATACTCGTCATGTAACGTGTGCTGGGATCTCACCCGTTACAGCGTGACTGAAAGTCTACATACGAATCCGGTAATTCTCCCGAGAAATGCGTTGCAGCGGCACCGAGGGAACCGCTACACTCAACGCGCTGTTCTCCGCCGCGTCGACCGCCGCCGCTACCGCTTCCACCGTATGCAATTGCATCAATTGCTTTGCGCTCACCGCGAACCCTCGATGATGGGCTCGCGAGGCGATTTGAAACATCCGCAACGAATCGGCGCCCAGGTCCAGTAAACTGGCTCGAATGCTGATACGCGCGCACCCTAGTACGTCGGCAAAAATCTCCGCAAGTATGATTTCTGTCCGCGTCTTCGGTTCGATGAACTCTTCCACTTCGACTTCCGCACCCGTGCGCGGATCCGGCAATGCCTTGCGGTCGATTTTTCCGTTCGGC
Organism: Acidobacteriota bacterium; assembly: GCA_021778815.1. GTDB lineage: Bacteria > Acidobacteriota > Terriglobia > Terriglobales > Acidobacteriaceae > JAKAAZ01. The sequence continues at coordinate 5,225 of JAJYBW010000080.1, forward strand.
GTCAGCGGCAAACTCGGCAACGATTTCATCACCGTCGGTACCATGTAGATCGGCAATTGACTGCCCAGCGCTCGCTTCATCTCCGCAGCCGTCGAATTGTCCGACCCCGTGTAATATCCCACCAGGATAGCCTCGCCGCTCGCGTCCGGTCGCAGCACCGCGACGGCGTCACGAACTCCGGGAAGCGAGCGCATGGCGGTTTCCACATCGCCCAGCTCAATTCGGAATCCGCGCAGCTTGATCTGGTGATCGAGCCTGCCCAGGAATTCAATCCGTCCATCCACCAATTGCCGCACTTCGTCCCCGGTGCGATACATCCGCTCTCCCGGAACAAACGGGTCTGCAAGGAATTTTTCCGCGGTCAATTCCGGCCGCTCAAAATATCCTCGCGCCACCCCATCGCCGGCGATGAACAGTTCTCCAGGAACGCCCGGTGGCACCAATTGCAACCGCGCGTCCAGCACATAAAACCGTGTATTCGCGATGGGTGGGCCAATTGTCATCCGTCCTGCGCCCCGCTCCACTTCGGTGATCGAAGACCAGACCGTGGTCTCCGTCGGTCCATACATATTCCACAACCGGCCGCCATGCTCCAACAACTGATCTCCCATGGCCGCGGTCCATGCTTCGCCGCCGCACAGCATCTTAAAGCCCGGCGCCGCCTGAAATCCCTGCTCCAGCAACATCCTCCAGGTCACAGGGGTGGCCTGCAACACAGTCGCCCGCGTGGCTTGCAGCAGCTCTTTCAACTGCGCTCCATCGGCCACATCATCGCGGTGAGCAATCACCACCGTGCCTCCTGAAACCAGCGGCAACAGCATCTCCAGCACTGCAATGTCGAAGGACAATGTTGTCACCGCCAGCAAGCGGTCGTCCGCTTTCATCCCCAGCCGCTGCGCCGTGTCCGTCAACAGGTTCACTACATTGCCGTGGCATACTTCCACGCCCTTGGGCCGTCCCGTCGATCCGGAGGTGAAAATGACATAAGCTCGATCGTGGCTGTGGATCGCAGGCAGTGCTACAACGGGCTCACGCTCCAGTCCCACGGTTTCGTCGTCCAGCGCAATCACCTTGGCGTGCGACTCCGGCAACGCCTCCAGGTGTCGCGTTAATGTAACCATCACAGGTACATTTGTTTCTTCCACGATTTGCACAATGCGGGCGGCCGGAAACATCGGATCCAGTGGCACATAGGCAGCTCCGGCCTTCATCGCACCCAGCATCGCAACCAGCATCTCCAGCGAGCGATCCATGTAGATGGCGACCAGAGATCCAGGCCCCGCTCCGTTGCGAATTAACCAGGATGCCAGCTGATCGCTCCGCTTCGCCAGTTGCCCGCGTGACATTTCCAAACCGTAGAAATCCGCCGCCGGCTCAGTCGGCATCGCAGCAAATGCCTTCGCGATTAAGGCCGGTACATTTTCCGCCTCCATCGGTCCGCTGGCGGGCGGGTTGCTGCCCTCCAGCAGGAACGTCCTCAGCGAAGGTTCCAAAATCTCCAACGTCGCGACGCTCTGCCCCGGGCTGGCAACGACGGCTTCGAGCAGAGCGCGATAACTCTGCATCCAGCGCGCAATCGTCGCCTCGTCATAGAGGCCGATACTGTAATCGCACTCCAGTCGTAAGCCGTTGCCGGTATCGACGATGTTCAGGAAAAGATCAAAATTCACCGCGCGCTTTCCGTTCGCCTGGACCTCCGTCTTCAATCCAGCGAATTCCGCGCCCCGGCCAACCTGCTCCAGGTTGAATTGGACCTCGCTCAGTGGAAGCCGTCCCGGCTCCCGCCGCGGCGTCAGCGCACGCACCATACTGCCATACGTCGCATGCTGGTGCTCGTACGCGTCCAGAACCACCGGCTTCAGAGAGCGCAGATAATCCACCGCCTTTATCTCCGGAGCCAATCCAGCCCGAATCGGCAACAGATGCACACAATGTCCGACCAGAACTTCGTTTTCCATTTGCGACTGCGCGGCTGCCGGAATCATCGTGATGGGATCGGCGTTGCCGCTCAGCCTCCACAGCAAAATCTGCCAGCCCGCCAGCAAGGTGGTAAACAGGGTGCATCCGGCCTGGGCGCCCGTCTTGCGAAGCGCCGAGGCAAACTGCTTTGAAAACTCCGTCACGTACGTTGAGCCCGCAAAGCCTCGCTCCGCTGGACGGCTACGATCGCTCGGAAGGGTCAGTACTTCCGGCTCTGGAGTCAGTTGCTGCCTCCAATACTCTAGGTCGCTGCGTTCCTGATCGCGCCAATCCGCTTGCTGAATTTCCTGCGCATATCGCGTAAAGGATTTCAGCGGCGATAATTGCGCGGCTCTCTTTTGCACTGCGGCCGAATAGAGTTCGCCGAGCTCGTCCACAATCACGTTCACCGTCCATCCATCGCATACAAGGTGGTGCCCGGTGATCACCAGCAGGTGTTGATCCGTCGCGAGCTTCACGCATTGGGCGCGAAGCAGCGGACCTTGGACCAGTTCAAACGGCTGCCGGCCCTCGGAAGTGATCAGAGTATCGAGCAGGCTCCGCTGTTCCGCCGCAGAGTGGCCCGACAAATCCACTTCATCGATTGGAATTTCAAGGCGCGGATGCACCCGCATTTTGTCTCCCGCAGGAACCAGCGACATGCGCAAGGCATCATGACGCGCGATCAGACTCTGCCATGCCTGCCGCAGCGCGTCTCGGTCTAGCATTCCATCCAGACTCAGCCGAAAGGATTCGTTATAAGCGCAATTGGCCTCGTCGGAGACCTGGGCCGCCAGCATGATTTCCAGCTGCGGCTCGGTCAATGCTACTTCTGTAACCAATACAGTTACATTTTGTTCCGAATCAACTGCACCGTCTGCCTGAAGCTCCTGCGGCATCAATCCATAGCGCTGCAATTCGGCCAGACTTTCGTCAAATGCGCGCACAATATGCTCAATATCGGCGTCGCTGTGTTCCGTGGTTAGATATAGCGGAAATCCTTCCAGGATGAAGACGCCCTTTTCGCGCAGCAAGTAAAACAACAACCCGCCAAACCTCGCTTCCAGCGGGATGCCAAAATACATGACGCTGCCGCACGCATCCAGGTGCAACGGAGCGCCGCGCTTCGAGAACACCTCATTCAGCTGCATCGCGAACTGTGCCGCACGTTGGTTCAGGCTCTCGTATAGCCCAGCGCCGGCGTCGCGTATGTGCTCCAGAGTGGCGCACAGTGCCGCCATCGTCAACGGGTGACGAACAAAGGTTCCGGCAAAAAATGTCACTCCCGTTTCCGGGACCGAAGCATCGCCGAATTGCCACGCGCCTCCGTCCAGCGCATCCATAAACGCGGACTTCCCGGCCAGAATGCCGATCGGCATTCCCCCGCCAATCACTTTGCCGTAAGTCACCAGGTCGGCATCTATTCCGTAATACCCCTGGGCTCCCCGCGGGTGAATGCGGAATCCATTCACCACTTCATCGAAGATAAATGCGGTCCCGGATTGGCGCGTAATCTCTCGTACCCGGAGTAGAAACTCCTTCGGCTGAAGATTCGGGTGACGGCTCTGCACCGGCTCGATCAGCACCGCCGCCAGTTCGTTCGCATGCCGCTCAATGTATTGCAGCGCTTCGTCGCTACCATAGTCGAGGACCGTAATATTCCCGATATTGGCACGCGGAATTCCAGGTGCAGCAGGCTGCGACAGGATCTCTCCCTTCCGCTTCAACTGCTTCACCAGGACTTCGTCGAATTGTCCGTGATAGTCTCCCGCGAAGAAAGCCACTCGATCTCTGCCGGTCACCGTTCGTGCGATGCGCATCGCCGCCATCACCGCTTCGGAACCAGTGTTGCAGAACGTCACTCGCTCGGTCCCCGTCAACTCGGTTAACAGGTCGGCGGCCTTGCCCGCTAAAGGCGTTTGCGGTCCAATCGCGAAACCCTCATTCATCTGTTCCTGCAGCGCATTCAAAACAAACTCCGGCGCATGGCCAAACATCGTCGGCCCAAATCCATTCACCAGGTCGATGTATTCATTCCCGTCAATATCCCACAGCTTTGACCCCTTGCTCCGCGAAGACACGAGACTGTAGACCATCTCTTTCCATTCCGGCCGAAATCCGCTGACCACCCGTGGATCCGCCAGCGTCTTGCGATGCTGTTGCGTAAATGCCTTCGACTTCGCCGTCTTCTTGCAGTAGCGCGCTGTCAGGTCTGCAATGAATCGTTCCTGCTCCGCCGTCAAAGCGTGATGTCCGGCGATGCTGGCCTGCTTCTGGGGCGCAGGATGATCGCCAGCCAGCTTGGACTCAGCAGCGATCGGCGCTTCGGCTGCAATCGGCTGGGCGGTTACGGCTGTCTTTTGCTGCGCTGGCTGAGCTTTTGCCTCGCCTAGCCCCTCCTGCCCGCCCATCGAAGACGTGCCCCCAAGGATTTGTAACTGAGACTGTATCAATTGTGTGACTGCTTGCAGTTGCTGCTGCATCAGGGTGGCAATCCTTCCATCCGCGGCCATGCTTATCTGGATTGCCGACGGGTTTGCATTGGCCTGCAAATCGGGAGTAGCCACGACCGGCCCGGCCGCAGTAACTGCCACCGACACCGACTCCAGCGTTCTCTCAGCTTGCGTCGCCGCGGCCGGCGCAGCCTCATGCGGCAGTTGCTGGTCAAGGTACTCCGCAACCAGCCGAATCGAACCAAGCGTATCCAGCAGCTGGCGAAATGCGATCTTCACTCCATACTTGTTCTGGATCTTCTGAGCCGCCTGCGTTAGGAACAGAGAATCAAATCCCAATTCCAGAAAGCTGGCTTCGTACTGGTCGGCTGCCAGATCCATGCCGGATAGGTCAGCCAGCACTTCGGCAACCTCTTGACTGATTCTGGTGCTCCGATCCTGGCGCGATGTGAAGCTGTCCGTCTTGCTGCTGGCGGTAAATGTCATTTGTTTCTCCAAGGAGCTCAAGTTCATTGCCGTGCTGCTCCCGTTCGACGACGGGATGTTTTGTTCCAACGGCGATGCGGTCTTATCTTCTGCTGCCGGATCTGCGGTTGCAGCCGCTGCAACTGCAGTCCTGCGAGCTTCCACCCAGTACCGCTTGCGTTCAAATGGGTACGTCGGTAAAGCGATGCGGCGACGTGGTTCGGCCGCGTAATATCCATTCCAGTCAAGGGAGACGCCGCGCGACCACAATGTTCCTGCGGCGCTTGCAATTCCGTCCCATGAAGATTTGCCCTCTGTGGATGCGTGCGACGCACCCGCCGGAATCGAGGAACATGTTGCAATCCTGTTCCCGCGCGGCAGTTGCTGCCGCACCAGCGTGATCAATGTGTCACCCGCGCCGGCCTCCAGCAAAATCTCATATCCATTCTGGATCAGTGTGCTTGCGGCCGCGCTGAAGTTTACCGTCACCCGGCTATGCCGCGCCCAGTATTCCGGCGACGTTGCCTCCGCCGCTGTCAGAGCCATGCCCGTCACGGTCGAGACGATCGGCACCTTCGGTTCCTGCAGAGCCATCGATGTCAGCAGAGCCTGCAGCCGTCCCACCACCGGCTCCACCATGGCTGAGTGAAAGGCGTGCGAGGTGTGCAGCCCGCGGCTGGCAATGTTTTCCGCTTCCAACGTCTTCGCCAATCGTTGAATCGCTGCCGTAGGTCCGGATGCAACTGTCAACGATGGCGAATTGATGGCCGCGATCGAAATATTCTCGGGCAGCCTCATTTGTAACTGCTGCGGTTGTATATGCACAGCCAGCATGCCGCCGTCCGGCATTTCCTGCATCCATTCGCCCCGTCGCGCCACCAACAACAGTGCGTCACTCAGCGAGAAGACTCCCGCAACACATGCCGCCACCAACTCCCCAACACTATGGCCGACCAGGCAGGCCGGCTCGACGCCCCAATGCATCCACAACTTCGCCAACGCATAGCTGGTGACGAACAGCGCCGGTTGCGCAAATTTTGTTTGTTCCAGTGTCCGCGCTGCATCCTCCCAGGCTTGGTTGTCCGTCGCGCCGCCGATTGCAGGAAACATCACTGGCATCAGATCGATCCCGGTCAGCACCCGCAGTTGCCGGCAG
>JAJYBW010000081.1 GCA_021778815.1 Acidobacteriota bacterium
CCGAGCGGAATTAAAAGGAGTTCCAAATTACTATGAAGCGTTCTCTATTTGTGGTTGCCGCACTGGCAGCGACCTTCGCAGTCGGCGCTAACGCGCAGACCAGCCAGCCTCCATCCGCACCCGCGCCCGCATCTGCAACGCCGTCGGCTCCGCCTACGGGAGCTACCAAGTTTGCCGTAATCGCGTTTCAACCTGCGGTGGCCGCCACCAATGAAGGACGCGCGGCATTTGCCAAGATCCAGCAGAAGTTCCAGCCCAAGCAGTCGGAACTGAAGGGCCTGAGCGATCAGATTGACGCCCTCAAGAAGCAATTGCAGGCCGATGGCAGTACGCTGAGTCCGGACGAGCGCGCATCGCGGTTGCGCACCATCGACGACAAGGAAAAGTCGTTGCAGCGGCAAGCACAGGATGCGCAATCGGACTTTCAGCAGGCAATGTCGGAGGCCTACCAGGGAATCGCGCAGAAATTTTATGCTGTGTTGCAGGATTACTGCACGACAAACGGATACGGCGCGGTGTTCGATATGAGCACGCAGCAAACTCCCGTAGTGTGGGCCAGCAAGGGAGCAGACATCAGCGAAGCGGTGGTTCAGGAATACAACCAGAAGTCGGGCGTACCGGCTCCAGCAGGCACCGCCGCCAAACCGGCCGCAGCCCCTGCGGCGACCCACCATCGCACGCCGCCAGCGTCGCATTAAAGCTTTGCGATCAGGTGCCGATAAGTAGGACAGACGGCAACTGATCGCAAGACCTTCGGGCGGCTTCTGCCGAAATTCGGCGGGCCGCCCTTTTCTTGTGGAAAAAACTGTGGGAAATTCGGCCTTACGAAGGTTACCCCGCCTCGCGGCCAGCGCCGACTTAGGTTCGCCAGTTAGGACCGATCTAAGCTATTGATTCTATGGTGTAAATTGGAGTCAATTGGGTTTGTAGCCATACGGCTGAATAAAATTCATCTTTCAAGCTTTCCACAGTATGGTGTGAAGGATGGATGAATTCCACGCTGATTTTAGGGGTTTTACGAGTCTTCGCCGATTCTGAGGACCGCCAGGAAAGCCTCCTGGGGAATGTCGACGCGCCCGATCCGCTTCATCCGCTTCTTGCCTTCCTTCTGCTTTTCCAGCAATTTCCGTTTACGGGAAATATCCCCGCCGTAGCACTTGGCGAGAACGTTCTTGCGCAGGGCGGCAACCGTCTCGCGGGCAATGACTTTGGCGCCGATGGCGGCCTGAATGGCTACCTCAAACATTTGCCGCGGAATTAGCTCGCGCATCTTTGAGACCAGGGCCCGGCCTCGCTCATATGCAAACTCCTGATGCACAATGATCGACAACGCATCGACCGGCTCGCCGGAGACCAGGATGTCGAGCTTGACCATGGGCGAGTCCCAGGTATCCGACAAGTGGTAATCGAGCGAAGCGTAGCCGCGCGAGATGGACTTCAGGCGATCGTAGAAATCGAGCACGATCTCGTTGAGCGGGAGTTCATACGTCAGCATCACGCGGGTGGGGCTGACATATTCAAAATTCTTCTGACGCCCGCGTTTATCTTCGACAAGTTTCAGAATGCCGCCGACATATTCCTCATTGGTCAGGATAGTGGCGGTAATGACCGGTTCCTGAATTCTTTCGATGTTGGTGGGATTCGGCCAGCGCGAAGGATTGTCAACTTCGACGACGCTGCCGTCGGTGAGCGTGATGCGATAGCGCACGCCCGGTGCCGTGGTGATCAGGTCGAGATTGAACTCGCGCTCCAGCCGCTCCTGAATAATCTCCATGTGTAGCAAGCCAAGGAAACCGCAACGGAAGCCAAAACCGAGCGCGACCGAACTTTCCGGCTCAAAGAAAAACGAGGAATCGTTGAGGCGCAACTTTTCCAGGGCCTCACGCAGCAGCGTATGTTCGTGCGCATCCACGGTGTACAGTCCGGCAAAGACCATGGGCTTGATGTCTTCAAAGCCAGGCAGCGGGGTGTCGCAGGGGTTGGCGTCGTGGGTGATAGTGTCGCCAATTTTCGCGTCGGCGACATTCTTGATGGTTGCCACGAAGAAGCCCACTTCGCCGGCGGAAAGTTCCTGCACCGCAACCGGCTTGGGGGTTTGCACGCCGATGGATTCAACCTCAAACGACCGACCGTTCGACATGAGACGAATTTTTTCGCCTCGCTTCAGTCGTCCGTTGATCACGCGCGTCAGCACGATGACGCCACGATACGCGTCAAACCAGGAATCGAAGATGAGCGCTTGCAAGGGAGCTTCCGCGTCGCCGGTGGGAGCCGGCAGGCGATGCACCACCGCTTCGAGGACAGCCTCCACGCCGAGGCCGGTCTTGGCGCTGATCGGCAGCGCGTCGGTCGCGTCGAGGCCGATGGTCTGCTCAATCATTTCCTTGCTGCGTTCCACGTCGGCGCTGGGCAGGTCAATCTTGTTGATGATGGGGATAATGTCGAGCCCGTTGTTGATGGCGATGTGAGCGTTGGCCAGGGTTTGCGCCTCCACGCCCTGGGTGGCGTCGACCACCAGCAGCGCGCCTTCGCACGATGCCAGCGAGCGCGAAACTTCATAGGAAAAATCGACGTGGCCGGGAGTGTCGATCAGGTTCAGCTGGTAGGTCTCGCCGTTTTCCGCCTTGTAGGCCATGCGCACGGCGTGGGCTTTGATGGTGATGCCGCGTTCCCGTTCGAGGTCCATGGCATCCAGCACCTGAGCCTGCATCTCGCGCGCAGTCAGCGAGCCGGTCAGCTCCAGCAGGCGATCGGAAAGCGTGGATTTGCCGTGGTCGATATGGGCAATGATGGCGAAATTGCGGATGTGTTCTCGATCCATGAAGGAAAGCCGGCTGGCAGAAAAGAAAGGTTCCACGCACCGATTGCCATAGTGATTGGAAGCCAGTCTCTTCAGCTGAGTTTACCATCACGGCACGCTGCCTTCGCAGATGACCGGCGCAGTTCTGTACCAGCGAAGGCGCGCCATGGCCATACAATGAGAAGCGAACGTCCCTGACTGGCTTTGATGAGATATTGGCTCCTCCCGATTGCGAGCGGCGTGCTGCTCCTGCTATGCGGATGTCCGGCGCAACAGCCGGGCGCACCCGTAAGCGTGTCGTCGCACGCGACCGCACCGCCACTGAGCCACGGAGAGACGACGGCGACGGCAGAGAAAAATTCTCCCGCAGCAATCCAGGCAGCGACGCCGGAAAATCGCGCACAGCAGGACCAGACCCTCATCGCCGCTTCCAAGCAGGCTTACGACACCGGAATCTCCCTCTATCAGGCGGGGGAATACCAGGCAGCTCGCGAAGATTTTGATCGCGCGGTCGATATTTTTCTGACCAGTGGCCGCGATCTGAAAAGCGATCCCATGCTGAACGATGCGTTTGAGCAGCGGGTCGATGCCATCAACGCGCTCGAACTCGACTCTTTGCAGCAGAGCAACGGATTCAGCCAGCAGGATCAAACGCCGGTTGGAGTGGCGAATGATGTCACATTCCCGGTGGACCCGAACTTGCTGGCGCGGGCGCAGGCGGATTTAAAAATTACACACTCCGATCTTCCGCTGGTGGTGAATGATTACGTCGCCGGATTCATCAACTACTTCACCAACACCAAAAAAGGTCACAACACGATCGAGAATTCCCTGACGCGGGAAGGGCAATATCGGGCCATGGTGGAACAGGTGCTTCTGGATGAAGGCGTCCCGAAGGATTTGATCTACCTTGCCGTCGCTGAATCCGGCTTTCGGGCGAGAGCGGTGAACGCACGTACCGGGGCGGGCGGTATGTGGCAATTTATGCCGTTCGACGACTACGGGTTGGTGCGGAACGCATGGGTGGATGAGCGATTTGACCCGGAGAAATCCACCCGCGCATACGCCCGCTACATTAAGGAGCTGCATGCGCAGTTCGGCGACTGGTATCTGGCAATGGCGGCCTACGACTGGGGACCTGGCAAAATACAGCGCGCTGTACAACGCACGGGGTATGCAGATTTCTGGGAACTGTATCAGCGCAATGTGCTCCCAGCCGAGACAAAGAATTATGTGCCGATCATTTTGGCGGCAGCAATCATGGCGAAGAACCCAACCCAGTATGGGCTCTCCGATATTCCCGTCGATCCTCCCCTGCGTTCGGACACGGTGACGACAGATTCGAGCATTAATCTTCGCCTGGTGGCGGACCTGGTGGGTACGACGACGGAGGAGATTCAGGAGCTGAATCCCAGCCTGCTGCAGTTGAATACGCCGAGCGATTTTTCCTTCGATCTGCATCTGCCGCCGGGAACCGCTCCGCTATTTCAGCAACGACTGGCATTGGTGCCGGAAGACCATCGCAACGCATGGCGCTTCCACATCGCCGCGCAGGATGACACGCTGGCCAGCATCGCGCAATCGTTTCATGTGACTACGAAGGACCTGGCAGCGGCCAACGGATTGTCATCGGATGACTCCATCCACGCCAGTGAGGCGCTGGTCATTCCAGTGCCGCCACCGCCGGTATCTGCAGCGCATATGCGTTATCGCGTGCGTCGCGGCGATACCATGGTGACGCTGGCGGACCGATTTGGAGTAACCACCAGCCAGTTGCGTCGCTGGAACGGACTGCATGGAAATCGGTTGCCGGTAGGCAAAACGATCTATGTATCGGAGCCGGTGCGGACACATCGTCGCAGCAGCCGCTATAAGCACGCGAGCACCGCACATCGCAGTTCAAAGGGCCATATTTCCAGCGGAAGCAAGGCCCACCACAGCGGTTCGTCGAGTCATGCTAAGGCTTCTTCCAGCACGCATCACAAGAAAAAAACGCAATGACGCGCCATCGTTTCTCCGGCAGGTAACCCGCCGGACAAACTTCGCGCTTGTGTTTCCGGTGAACTCGTAGCATCCTTATGCAGGTAAGCATTGCACTGCCTGATGCGGCTGGATTGCCGAAGATGTAAGATACGGCCATGAGCGGTAACGGCAAAGGGAGACGAGCATGATCGACGATCAATTCAAGCGAATGTCCGATGACAGCGAGTTCGAACCGGAGACGAATGAGTTTGGCGAAGATGCCGGCGACGGCTTTGAAGAGGAAGAAGAAGTAACCATCTCCATTACGTCGGACGACGATGAAGACTCTATGGATGAAGATGATGTGATCGTGGTTGCGGCAACGCCCGTGATGGAATATCAAAGGAGTGCGACTCCAGCGGCACCCGCCAAGCCGGCTGCGAAATCTGCGAGTAAAGTTGCGAAGCCCGAAGTGAAGAAGGCGCCGGCGAAGAAAGCCGCCGCGAAAAAAGCCGTGGTGAAGAAGGCCGCAAAAAAGGCGCCTGCGAAGAAGGCAGCCAAGAAGGCGCCGGCAAAGAAAGCCGCCAAGAAGGCTGTGAAGAAGGCCACGAAAAAAGTTTCGGCGAAGTCAGCCGTAAAGAAGTCCGCAAAGAAAGCGGTCAAGCAGCACCGTAAATCTACTACAACAAGGGGTACTAAATTGGCAGTTAAAAAGGCAACGAAAAAGGCAGCAAAGAAGGCTCCAGCCAAGAAGGCTGCGGCAAAGAAGTCACCTGCAAAGAAAACCGCCAAGAAGGCCGCAAAAAAGAAGTAACGTAGTCCAAGGCAAGCAAAAGAGCCCGGCAATTTGCCGGGCTCTTTTGCGTCTGGAGGGATGCAGGCGGAGCAGCAAGCGAAGGTAAAGCTTCAAGGTCAGAAAGCTTCATTCTGCTGGCGAGGATTTGAAGGGCTGGTAATAGCGCCCTTCTGGATCGGCGCATCCCTGGCACAATTCTTTTCCATCGCGTACGGTGTAGCGGTCGTAATTGATGCCCTCACCGCAAAGGGCACAGAGTGTGCGTTTCGCTTTGTAGCCGGGAAATTCATTTTCGTTGAGCGGTACCTGCACCCATTGCTCGCTGAAAAGAATGTCCGTTGGCAGTTCGCGATAGGCCAGCAGTTGTTGTTGATTCTTGTTGTCGATTTCCGGGTGCAGTTGACGCGCAGCTTCCCTGGAGGATTCGCGAGCAGAGATGCGCACGGCGCGGCCGCTTTCGACATCGACAAACGTCGCCGCCATCTTGCCCCAGTCGCGAAACTTCAACGCGCGTTTGCCGAGACGGCAGCCGGTGACGACGGAGATGGCATCCGTGGCGCAGCGGTCAATCTCCACGAATATGACCAGGCGCTTGCGATCTTTTCCGCGCGGATCGGACAGGCCGAGTCGAGCGCATCCCAGCATCGCCATACGCACGCCGAGCACCTGGCCGGCGCAGAGATGGCCGTGGGCAATTTCCGCTTCCTTCAGCAATTGGTCCATATCCTGCATGTATCTAGAGTACGCATAGCAGGATGAAAGATTGAAGAGCACATTTTCTGAGTTTGGCATATGATGTGTGTCACATAAGGAGGAAACCGCCATGATTGGCAGTCTTCTTCTCGCGATGTCGACCACGCTTTTACCGCAATCGCCGCAACCCCAGCGCGTGGCTCCGCTGATCCCAGAGCAGCATTTCGCCCCGGTCACTGTGCCCTTCGATTATTTCAACCGACACATTTTCATTACGATCACGTTGAATGGCACTCCAGGGATGGTTTTTCTTCTGGACAGTGGTACCAGCAGCAACATACTGAGCATGAATACTGCGATCACGATGGGACTGCAGCCGGTGAGTGTTCAGCAGCAAAAGGGTCTCGGGCTGGGGTCCGGCAAGGTATACGTTGCCGCGGCCAAGGATATTGATGCCAGGATCGGAGATATCGAGATTGCGAACCTGATGGCGGTGATCGATCTGAAGGACCTGGAACATCGCTTTGGACACCGCATCGATGGGATTCTGGGATTTCCATTTCTGAAAAATTTCGTCGTGGAACTGGATTTCAATAAGCATCTGCTCACCCTCATGCCGTCGAAGAAATACTCTTACCGAGGGCCGGGTGACATGCTCTATTTGACCAGCCGATCAAAGGCGACCTCAATCCCTGTCATGGTGAGCACGGTGGACCATACGCAGCGACAGATCAAGGTGGAGGTGGATACCGGCAGCGATGTGACGCTGTTGCTGTATCCGCAGTTCGTGCATGGTGCCCACCTGGAGGGAATTTTTCCAAACAAGTCCCAGCAGCAGGCGTACGGATTGGGAGGATATTTTCTGATGCAGTACGGCGTATTGAATACGCTGCTGATGGGTCGGACGGAAGCCAGCCACCTGATCATTTTTAAAATGCTAAGCGAACCCATCGCCACGCGCTCCGGCTTTGCGGGAGTGATTGGCACGTCGCTGCTGGATCAATTCGGCAAAGTCGTATTTGATGTGCCGCGGGGGCACATCATTTTAGAGATGAATCCGGTGAACCAGGTGTCGGCGAATCGGCCTGCAGTTCCCGCGATTCCGTGAAGCCGTGCGCGGGGGCGTATCGATCGACTGGGCGCCATTGCAGATTGACAGAATCGTGTTGGAGCGGCTTGTGCATTCTGGGTTTGCCGTGGCTGCATTGTGAGGTGGAGGTGAGAGCCATGAGAGGAAAAATTTGTCTCACGATGGCGGCGATGCTCTGCGTGATGCCGCACGCCGATCCCACGCGGACGTTGCAGCCAAAGCCCAAGCCGCCCCTGTCGCTGCGGCATGCAAAAGCACCGGCTGCCGCGATTACGGTGCCTTTTGAATATTTTCGGCGGCATATCTATGTGACGGTCAGTCTGCAGGGCAAACCGGGATTCATCTTTATGCTGGACAGCGGAGCGAATCGAAATATCTTGAACCTTCGTACCTCGAAGCAACTGGGCATGCAGCCGCTCAAATTGCAGCAGGAAAAGAACGTCGGGTTCGGCGATGCGCCCGTGTATGTCGCTCCGGAAGAACGCATCAATGCGACGATCGGCGCGATCCAGGTGGCGCAGGTAATGGCGGTGATTGACCTGAACCGGTTTGAACAGCACTTCGGTCATCCGACCGACGGCATGTTGGGATATCCATTCCTGCGCAACTTTGTGGTGAAGGTCGATTTCGAGAGAAAGCTTCTCACCTTGTTTCCAACGGACGGCTATATTTATCGCGGGTCGGGCGTTGAAATCGCGTTGAAGCCGAGTCGTGACTTTGTGATTACGCCGATCACGCTGGGAAGCGATCGCCTGGTGCGCTACAGCGTCGACATGGCGGTGGATACGGGCAGCGATACGACAATGATGCTGTACGACCAATATGTTCGCCCGTTGGAACTGGTAGACAGCCGTCAGCATTCCGTTTCCGGGCTGGCGTTTGGATTGAACGGATTTTATCCAGTGGCGCTGGGAAGCATCAATTCCTTTCATATCGGGGATGCGGAAACCCACAACGTGGCAGTGGATTATTTGGCGGAGAATGAAACGGCGGCGGCGGAACAGAAGCTGCCGGGAGCGATCGGCAACGGAATCCTACAGAATTTTCGCGCTGTTATCTTTGATGTGCCGCAGGGCCGAATGTTTCTTGAACTGAAACCTCCGCCGCTGACGCCGGGGACCACCCGCACGGTGAGGTATTAAGAGCCGGCCGCATCATTGGTCGTCGGGGGATTCGCCTTCTTCCACTAACGCGGAAGCCAGGCCGAAGATCTGATAACTGACGGCCGCGCTGTTGGTGGGATGGAAGACAACCTGCAGCGGCTGGCGCTGCCAGGTTGCCGCGGCGCAGGCGGGAGTGGGGTGATCGTCCACCGTCCATTGCGAAAGGGCCTTGGCCACCAGAGGCCGTCGCACTCCTAATTGCGAAACCACCGCGTAGAGATGTTTGCCGGTGCTGTTGACCCCACAGTAGGCGGCGTAGTCGCGAAACCAGACAATCTCCGAAACGGCAGGATCGAAGTCCGGCAAATGCAGCACGCTGATGTGGGCCGAACTGCGATCGACCAGCAACCAGGGGCCGAGAACCCATAGCCAGTGAGCGCCGCCCTGGTCCGGCAATGCGTCATTCAGCTTGACGGCGCGGCGAGCAACAAAGGTGCGATCAGTAATTTCGTGAATCTCGCCGGTGGTCCAATCCTTCACCTGGCCATCGACGACCAGCGGACGCACGCGCAGGCTGGTGGGTTCATCGGGCGATGGGCTGGATGTAGTCGATGGAGCGGTGTAGGGAACCTTTCGCCATGCTCCTAATGCGACCGAGTGAACCTTGGCGGCAACAGGAAGACAGAGCAGCAAAAGAGTGGCGCAAACGCCGAGCGACTTGGGGCAGGCCATGCGGATGAGGGTAATCCGCGCAACTCGGATGCACAAGTGGATTTTGGAAATTTAGGACCCATTGGCTTATTCGATGACGGCAATTTTGGCGCGCTTGCCGACGCGGATAGGCACATGGGCTGGCAATGTTTCCAAGTGCAGCCACGGTGCCGAGTGCGACGAACCATTGATCGCGACGGCGCTGCTCTTCAGTTTGCGGTTCGCGTCGGTTGCCGAATCCGCAAGATTGCAGTGCACCAGTAACTTATCGAGCCGAATGGATTGGGTCTCCGCGTTCCAACTGAGCGATTCTCGACTGACATGAACTTCTTCTGCATCCGCAGGCATTTCCTTGCGCTGGAATTGTCTGGCCCAGTTTTCGTCGGCCTGTTGCGCGGCGGCCTGGGAGTGAAAATCTGCGGTAATGGTGCGGGCCAGTCGTTTTTTGGCTTCCATGGGGTGGAGCGCGCCGCTGGCAACATCGTTCTTCATCGCTTCGATTTCGTGCGGGCGCAGGTCGGTGAGCAGCGTCCAGTAGCGCCACATCAATTCATCGGAAATCGACATCAGCTTGCCGTACATTTCCTGCGGAGGCTCATGGACGCCGATCGCGTTGCCGAGCGATTTCGACATCTTCTGCACGCCGTCGAGGCCCTCGATAATCGGCATCATCAGGACGATCTGCGCTGGGGTGCCGGCCTGGCGCTGCAATTCGCGACCGACGAGCAGGTTGAATCGCTGGTCGGTGCCCCCCAGCTCAACATCGGCGTCCAGCATGACGGAGTCGTAGCCCTGCGCCAGTGGGTAGAGCATTTCGTGCAGCGAGATGGGCTGCTCGGCCTGGAAGCGCTTGTGAAACTCGTCACGTTCGAGCATCTGGGAGACGGTGAATTTTGCGGCCAGGCGGATGATGGCCTCAAAGCCGAGCTTACCGAGCCACTCGGAGTTGTAGCGGACTTCTGTCTTTTCGCGATCGAGAATCTTGAAAACCTGATCGGTATAAGTCTGAGAGTTCTTATCGATTTCCTCGCGAGTCAGCGGCTTGCGAGTGACGGAGCGGCCGGTGGGATCGCCGATCAGGCTGGTGTAGTCGCCGATCAAAAAGATGACGGTGTGGCCGAGGTCTTGAAAGTGCTTTAGCTTGCGGATTAGAACGGTGTGGCCGAGATGGAGATCGGGCGCGGTGGGATCAAAGCCGGCTTTGACGCGCAGCGGGCGACCGGTGGCGCGCGATTGTTCCAGACGGGTGCGCAGCTCGGGCAGCGGAATAATTTCCGCAGTGCCTTTCTTCAGGTATTCGAGTTGTTCGTCGGCAGGGGCGAACTCGCCGCGGCGATCAAAATTGGACATGATGAAACCTAGTATAAAGAGTGCGTGGCCCGCTGCGGCGGGATTGTAGGTGGGGGGAACTGTGGGGATCGATGTTGCGTCGGCACGGGCGGATACGCCGGGGTGTGAAAACGTGCTGCACCTGAACAATGCGGGCTGCAGTCTGCCGCCGACGCCTGTGCTGGAGCGAGTGAAAGCGCATCTCGACCTGGAAGCGGCGATGGGCGGGTACGAAGCCGAGGACAGCGTCGCCGAAGAATATCTGGGCGTGTACGGTTCCATAGCGAGAATGCTGGGATGCGCGGCGAGTGAAATTGCGCTTGTTGAAAATGCGACGCGTGCGTGGGATGCGGCGTTCTATGCGCTGGCAGAGGGATTTCAGCCGGGCGACAAAATTCTTACGGCGTCGAATGAATATGTCAGTAACTACCTGGCCTTGCTGCAGGTGGTGCGCCAGCGGGGGACCGAAATTGTTGTGGTGCCGAATGAGCCGGGCGGAGAGATTTCTCTGACCGCGCTTGAGGGTGCGATTCGGCAGCACGGCGAGCGGGTAAAGTTGATTGCGTTGACCCATGTGCCGACCAATGGCGGGCTGGTGCAGCCAGCGGTGGCCGTGGGTCGCATCGCGCGCCGGAATCAAATCCCGTATTTGCTGGATGCCTGCCAGTCGGCCGGACAGATGCCGCTGCAGGTGGAGGAGCTGGGCTGTGACATGCTGGCCGTCACGGGCCGCAAATACCTG
>JAJYBW010000082.1 GCA_021778815.1 Acidobacteriota bacterium
TGTCGAAACCTCTCCCCTGCTGGATCAGGGCTTCCATGAGATGTATAACCTCCACTTCACTGAGGCCCATGCCACCTTCGCAAAATATATGATCGAGCATCCCGAAGACCCCATGGGGCCTGTCTCTGATGCAGCGGGCTACCTCTTTTCAGAGTTCCACCGCACCGGCGTGCTCGACATGCAGTTATTCACCAATGACACCAGTTACCTGCAACATAAAACTGTTCCTGATCCGGCCATAAAAAAAGCGTTCGATGCCGCTCTCGATAAGGCGGATGGCTTGTCCGACACGGTCCTGTCGAAACATCCTAATGATGCCACCGCTTTGTTCGCCAAGACACTCACCTTCGGCCTGCGCGCAGATTATGCGTCGCTGATTGAACGCCGCGACATCGCAGGATTTCAATTCACCAAATCCGGCAGCACCTTTGCCCATCGCCTGCTCGCCGTCGATCCCAACGCTTACGATGCCTATCTCGCCGTCGGCATGGAAAATTACATCCTGGGATTGAAGCCCGCGCCGGTTCGCTGGCTGCTGCAAATGGCCGGTGGAGAAACCAACCGCGTCCTCGGTGAGCACGACCTGGAGTTGACCGCCGCCCAGGGTCACTACCTGAAGCCGCTGGCCAAGCTGTTGCTTTCTGTCGCTGCGGTCCGCGATAAAGACATGACCAAAGCCCGCGAATTGCTGGGGTCTCTGGCCCAGCAATTTCCCAACAATCCCCTCTACGCGCAACAATTGGCGAGGCTCAAATAGCACCCAGCATGTCCGGGCAGCCTCAAACTTCAGTCCGGGGAACCGAGGTCACGTCCCCGCCGCGGTTTCAGGCGCTGAGGTAGCTGACAACACCCCGATTCGAAGCCCTCGGGTGAACCCCCGGTTGACCGCAAAAGGAAACGGCGCAGCTCGCTGATGTGAGCTGCGCCGTTCCTTTCCGTTGCAGTGCCGCGGTTACGGGAGATAGTAACGGAACGACGTGAACACCATATTATCGTTGCCATGTGCGCCGCCGCCCGGGTTCAGCGTGCCACCCTGGCCGGACCACAGATCGCGGCGAATGTTGCTGTACTGGATTCCCTGGCGCAGACCGCCCTTGGCTCCAATGTGGATGTAGTACCAGTACCCAGCCGTAAACTCCTGCACGTCCTTGTTGTTGTTGGTGCATTTGCCCGGAGTTGCCGGGTCCGAACCCGGGAACGCCGCGGTGGAGGCAGGCTCGGTGCGGCAGCCCGACATGTCAGCCGTGTAAACGCCGTAGCCGACCTGCTTGCCGCCGCTCACGACGGTATAGTCGCGGCCAATGTAGTCGCCGCCGTAATTCAGGTAAATATTGAGGCGCTTGTTCGGATTCAACTCCACCGTGCTCAGCGCAGAGAAGCCGTGCAGCGGAGAAATGGTGGCGTCCGGCCGAAGGGTGATGTCCGCAATGGTGGACGAACCATAGCGTCCAACGCCCTCACCGTAGAGCCCTTTCAGGCCGACCACGAACTTCTTATCCAAAGTCACCCGTGCGCTGGCGCCGCCGCCGCCGCCCGTCACAGTATTGTTGAACGGTGAGGCTCCCGTTGGATAGATGCGATCGCGGAAGAAGCGCGCAATCCCGAATACTTCATAGTGCTGTCCCGGAGCTGGTTCGAAAGCAGCCTTGGCGATCATGTCCGGAGCAATGTTGAAGGAATAGTTGGCCGTCGGGTTGTAAAGCCCGCCGCCCGCACCGCCCGAACCGATCAACAGATTCGTCGGCAGATTGCTGCCGGCCGGGTTCAGGGTTTCAGCATTCTCTGCCGAGGCCCCAAGCCAGAACTTGTCGCCGATCTGTTTCGAGACCCGGAAGCTATATTGCCGAGTCCAGACAAAGCCAGCTTCGTACTGAGGATCGATGGTTGCCGGCAGAATCTCCGTTCCGCGAGTCAGGCCTTGCGTCGTTTCAGCCGCCAGCGACCAGCCCTGGCCGCCGGAAAAGTCCCAGCCATTGTTCATCCTGGCGTCCGCCCACAGTTGCCGTTGGCGAACTACGTAGCTGTTCGATTGATTGTTGTTTGACGTGATGCCGGTGCCCAACCAGTCCATCTCGTAGTAGCCCGTCATCGTCCAGTCCGACAACTTGCCCGTTGCCTTAATGGCGATGCGCGACTGCCGGCCGGTACCTTGGAACTCAGACAGTTGCGAGGCGGCAGAATACTGCAGCGGAACACCGGTAAATGCCGTGTTCAATCCGCCCCCGGTCGCCGCCGTGCGATTCACAGTTTCAGCCGCCAGGAAGCTGCCCTTCGGCGAGATCGTGACGCCCTTGTAATAAATCTCTTCCGGGTGGGTGACCACTTTCTTTAACTGCTTCTGATCCTGCTCGGCCATGGTGGCGGTCTGCTGGGCCTGTTCCGCCTGCGCCTGAACATTCTGTACCGCCTGATGCAGGTTGGTATAGGCGTCATTGCTCTGGGTGGCGCTTTGCTGCGCTGCCTGCACCTGGGCCTGTGCCTGTTGTGCGGTCTGCTGCGCCTGCTGGGCTGCATCCTGCGCCTGCTGCAGTTGCTGGTCGCGATTTTGCAGTTGCTGCTTCAACTGGTCAATCTCGTCCTGCTGCTGCTGGAACTCCTGCCGCATCTCCTGCATCTGCTTCTGGATGCTGGCTGGCCTTTTGCCCACGCTTTTCTTGTGAACGGTTGTCGTGTCTGCACTCGATTGCGCGAATACAGACATACCCGCCTGCGGCACCATTGCCACACAGGTTGCTGCAAGGATCAGGGTGCTAACTTTGTTCGGTCCGCGTTTCATTCGGCCTCTCACTCGTGTTGTTGTATTGAAGATCCAAGAAGGTGCTATGCCCGCCGTCCGACTCCGGGAGCGCGCCAGTTCTCTGGGGGTCGAGAGGTCATGTCGCTGGCAGGGGTCGTCATTCACACCGCGCTTAGTCTTACAGCGCTCCGTGAATATCCTGAAAACAGAAGATGAATGGGAGATGAATTCATACGCCAAGTGTGGATTTGGCACTATTTCAGCGCAGAAGGGTCATCCGGGCGGACGGCCCATGTCTACTCAGTCGAGTCGAATGGCAGGGAAGCCTGTTTCTACGCTGTTGCCGGCAGACCCCGAACTCCACTCCGGGGAAGCGAGTTCGAATCCCTGGCGCGCCTGCAGGCGCGCCAAGGCGCTACCGAAACCCGATTGGAAGCGCGCTGGACCTTGAGGTTGCGGGCGGAACCCGGCTGCCCCAGGATCGCGTAGGGAACGTGGCAGATTGTTCCCTACGCACCACCCCTACGGCAGATTCCCTAGTTGATAATTCAACGCCGCCAGAGAAAGTTCATACTCGTAGCGAGCATTCACGTTCTCAATCGACGCCTGCGTCTGTTCCAGTTGCGACTGGCTCAGCTCCACGATGGAACTCAACCCCAGCTTGTAGCGCGCCTGCGCCAGCTGCAGCCCCATGTTCGACGCCTTCAGCAGCTTCTCGGTCACAGCGATCTTCTGGTAGGACGTGTTCGTCTGCAGCCACGCATCGCGCACATCCCGCACCACCCGGTCGCGCAGGTCGCGCTGATTCTCCTGCGCCGCCTGGGCCCGGTCCTCCGCCTCGTGCGCCTGCGCCGTGTATCGGAATCCATTAAACAGCGGCACTTCAAGATCGACACCCACCGCTCCAAACCAGTTGCTGGTGAAGTATTTGTCGTCTCGGATGGGCGTGCCGCCCACTACAGCCATGGTGTCTAATGTCGGCATCAGTTGTTCCCATTGCGCGCGCGCATACTTCTTCGCTGCCTGTTGGTCATAATCCAGCGCCATCAAGTCGGGCCTCTGTTTCAGCGCCATATCGACCAGTTGGTCCTGGTCCGGAGGAGGGATAGAGGCTGTACCCGTGTTTTCCTCCAGCGTGTAGGTCATCGGCCGGTCGAATCCGAGCACCGACGTCAGGGCATTGATCGAGTTGTTATATTGCGTCTGTGCGTCCAGAAGCAACAATTGTGCCCGCGCCAGGTCTTCGTCTGCAAATGCCAGATCGATCGTTGAACGCAATTTATTGTTGGTCAGCTCCGTAATCTGCTGGTCGGTGGTCTTACGCGTATCCACAGTCTGCTTCGCAACCTGGACCATCGCCTGGGCTTCCAGCGCGTTGTAAAACGCCTGGTCCGTGATCAGCACAATGTCCAGCATGCTGGCTTGCGCCTGCGCATTCTGCGCCTTCTCGTACAGCTTGGAGGATGCGATTAGATTCGTCGTGTGGCCAAAGTCTGTCAGCAGTTGGTGAAAGTCCAGACCTCCGCCCGCGTGCGTGATCAGTCGCGTCGAGCGCAATCCGTCGAAGGTGAATCTACCCCCGTTATCCGCCTCCGCTGCCACCGCTCCACCGTTCACTTGCGGCAGGTAGCCGGCACGGGTCTGCCGATATACCTGGTGCTGCGCTCGCGCCAGCAGTTGGGCAACACGGACCCGGGGGTTGTTCCGGATCGCAATCTGCTCCGCATCGTGCAAAGTCAGATCCGTTGGGATGGACGTGACGCGTTCCCCCGTCATCTTCTTGCCCGATCCCATGTCCGGCGTCGTCATGTTCAACGTATCGCCCGGCATTGCCGCCGCGTGCGGAGCTACGGGAGAGGCACTTGTGTCTGCTTGTTGAATGTTCTTCGCCAACATCACGGTTGACGGATCATCCGCCAGCTTCTGCGCTCGCAATGGCAGCGGGCCGCTCAACATCGCGACCAGCGCCATTAGCGCCAGAGTAGAAATTCGTGGGTGGAATCGCATTATGCTTGCACCTCCAGCATCTGGTTCTCGTCAGGACCATGTTCTTGATTGCGGTGAATCAGGTAATACACCGTGGGGACCAGGAAGACCGTCACCACTCCCGAAACAGTCAGTCCGCCCAGGATGGCTCGCGCCAGCGGCGCGTATTGTTCACTGCCCGCTTCCAGCCCCAGCGCCATCGGAATCAGTCCCAGCGCCGTCGCCAGCGTAGTCATCATGATGGGCCGCAGACGCACTCGGCAGGCTTCTCCAATTGCCAACTTCAGCGGCTTGCCGGCGCTTCTTTGAATTCCGATGAAGTCCACAATCAAAATGCTGTCCGACACCACAATTCCGGTCATCATCAGGCACCCCATCAGCGACATAATGTTCAGCGACGTTCCCGTCACCAGCAGGAACAGCAGCACACCCGACATACCCGGTGGCACCGCCAGCAGAATCACGAACGGATCAGAGAGCGAAGCGAATTGCGCCATCAGGATCAGGTAGACCAGGGTCACTGCCAGCACCAGGCCAACCGCGAAACTGCGGAAGCTATCCCTCATATCGTTGATCGACCCGGCAATACTGATCAGCGTGCCGTGCGGCGGATGCATTCCATTCACGATCTTCTGGATCTGCTTGCCCACCCGCCCCAGGTCTTCGGTTTTCGGCATGATGTACACATCGAACACCGGGCGCAGTTGATAGTGGTCCACCACCGTCGGTGTGTTGATGTACTTGATGCTGGCCACCGCTTCCAGCGGCACAACGTTGTCATGCGGCGGAGCTACCTGGCTCAGCTTTTCTGAGCTCCCCGGCGGCACATATGCAGTAGGATGACTCGCCTGCAAGGGGATTTGCTTGAAGTCCTTCAACGTCTGGATCTGGCTGTTGTAGTACTGCACCGTCAGCATATAGTTGTTGCCCGTCTTGGGATCGACCCAGTAGCTGGGCGCAATCATGCCGTTGGAGGTGAGCGCTGTAATCACGCCGTCCACAACATTCTTTTCCGTTAAGCCAAGAAACGCCGCCTTCTGCCGATCCACATTTAACTGCAAGCCCGGATAACCGATATCCTGGGGAATCAGCGTGTCGCTCACCAGGCTCAATCTCTGCACCTTGGTGGCAATCTGCTGCGCAATCGCGTATCCCCCCTTCAGGTCCGTGGTGCTGATGCGAATGTCGAACGGAGCCGGCTTGCCCTGGTTCACCACCGAATCCACCAGTCCGCCGGTCTGGAAGAACGCCTGCACGTCCGGAATTTCCCGCCGCAGCCGTTCCCGCACCCGTGCCATGTACACGTAGCTGCCCACCTTGTGCTCCTTCTTCAGGCTCACCTGGATGAAGGCGTTATCCATCGCCGTGTTGGTGGTGTAGATCGCAGAAAGATCGGGATACACGCCGATGTTCGACACGATCATGTTCAGATCGGAAGGCGGCACCACCTGCCGGATGACGTCTTCAATCCGCGCGCAGTACTGGTCGGTCAGCTCCAGCCGCGTCCCCGCGGGCGCCTTCACGTCGATCACAAACTGGCCCGGATCGGTGCGCGGGAAGAATGCCAGGTTCAAAAACGGATACAGCGCCAGACTTAGGACCACGAACACCGTGAACCCGACTGTGACCGCCACCGGCCGATCGAGGCATGCCAGGATGGCTCCGTCGTACTTCGACTGAATCCAGAGGAAAAACTCGTTGAACCGCCAAACCAGGTATTCAAAAGGAGAGCGAGGCTTGTGCTCCTCTGCCTGGTGTTTGTCCCGGCGCTCGATCGCCGCTTCGACCGGGTCCGTATCGTTGGACATTTGCTCCGCATCCCCATGCCCCTCGAAGTTGATGAACTTCGCGCAGAACAACGGCACCACCGTCATCGCGACGATGTAGGACGCCGCCATGGCCAGCACCACGCCCAGGGCCAGCGCGGTGAACAAATATTTGCTCACCCCGCTCAGCAGCACCACGGGAAAAAATACGATCGAGGTGGAAACTGTGGCCGCCAGCACCGCCAACTGCACCTCTTTCCCGCCTTGTTCCGCCGCGATCATCGGCTCCTCGCCCATCTCCATGTGGCGGAAGATATTCTCCAGCACCACCACGGAGTTATCGATCAGTCGCGACAACGCCAGCGCCAGTCCGCCCAGCACCATTGTGTTGATGGTTCCTCCCAGCGAGTTCAACAACAGGAAGGCAGCCAGTACAGACAGCGGAATCGACAGCATCACCGCCACCGTGGCTCGCAGGTTGCCCAGGAACAGTAGGATCATCAGCGCCGTCAGCAGCAACCCAATGCCGCCCTCGCGGATCACGTTGTCGACCGCCATCTTCACGAAGATCGACTGGTCGAATACCACTTGCGCCTTCAACTGCGGCGGTACATCCAGCAGATGCTTTACCCTGTCGCGTACACCGTCCACAATCTTGATGGTGTTGCTGCCGCCACCCTGCTTGAATATCGGCAGATACACCGACCTCTCGCTATCTACGCGCACAATGTTGTACTGCAACTGTCCGGAATCCTCGGCGTGACCGACATCGCCCACCAGTACCGAGGAATTTCCGTTCGTCTTCAGCGGAATGCTGTTCGCATCCGAAGGCTTCAGCACCTGGCTGTTGGCGTAGATGTTGTAGTCCTTCGGCCCGATGCGTACGTCTCCGGCCGGCAAAATCAGGTTGGAGTTGTTCACCGCCTTATAGACGTCGTTGATGCTCAGTCCATTGGCCTGCAGCTTCATTGGGTCGACGTAGACCATCACCTGCCGGTACGTGCCGCCGTACGGTTGTGGTACGGACGCCCCTTTTACGCTGGCCACCTGGTCGCGAATTTCAAACTGCGCGTAGTCCTTCAGCTGCGTCTCGTTCAGGCCTTTGCCTTCCACCGTGATCAGGCAGACCGGCAGGTTCGACGCATCGAAGCTCAACACCACTGGCGGCAAGGTTCCCGGCGGCAAGCGCCGCAGATCCGCCATGGCCAGGTTCGAGATGTTGCTCACATCCGCGTTCGGATCGGTGCCGGCATGGAAGTACACCTTGATCAGGCTGACGCCCGTCATGGAACGCGATTCAATGTGGTCGATGCCGCTGCCCAGGGTGAAAAATCGCTCGAAGGTATCCGTGATGTCGGCTTCCACCTGCTGCGGCGGCATGCCAGAATAAAACGTCGCCACCACCACGACTGGAATCTTCACTTCCGGAAACAGGTCCACCGGCATATTCACCAGGTTGACGGTTCCAATCACCACAATGGCAAGGCATGCCATCAAAATAAAAAACGGATACCGGATTGCAAACGACGACATCTATTTCGCAACTCCTTTGCTGCTCTTCTCACATTGTTGTCGTCGCCGGCTTCGAGCTCGCCGGCGAACAGGGCACGTACCAGCCGTTACTTTGGCGTCACGATTGCGTCTCAAGATCCAGCATGTCTCGCTCGCTGGAGTCATGTTCTTGATTGCGATGAATCAGGTAATACACCGTCGGCACCAGGTACACGCTGATGACCGCGGACACCAGCACCCCCCCCAGCAGCGCTCGCGCCAGCGGCGCATACTGTTCGCTGCCCGCCTCCAGCCCCAGCGACATGGGAATAATTCCCAGCACTGTCGCCAGTGTGGTCATCATGATGGGTCGCAGACGGAACCGGCAGGCCTCAATCAGAGCTTTCTTGAGAGGCTTGCCCTCTTCGCGCTGCTTGCCGACAAACTCCACAATCAAAATGCTGTTGGATACCGCCATTCCGGTCATCATCAAAAGTCCCATCAAGGACATGATGTTCAGCGATGATCCCGTCACCAACAGCGTCAGCACCACTCCAGCAACTCCCGGCGGCACCGCCAGCAGAATCACGAACGGGTCGGAAAAGGACGCGAATTGCGCCATCAACACCAGGTAAATCAGCACCACCGCCAGCGTCAGGCCGATGGCAAAACTACGGAAGGCCGAATGCATATCTGTGATCGAGCCGCCAATCGTGACCAGCGTTCCCGAAGGAGGATGAATGCCGTTCACGATTTTCTGAATCTGCTTGCCCACCCGCCCCAGGTCTTCCGTTTTCGGCATGATGTACACATCGAACACCGGGCGCAGTTGATAGTGGTCCACCACCGTTGGCGTATTGATGTACTTGACGCTGGCCACCGCTTCCAGCGGCACCACGCTGTCATGCGGCGGCACCATCTGGCTCGCCCTTTCTGAACTCCCCGGCGGCACATATGCCATCGAACGGTTGGAGCGCAGCGGAATTTCCTTGAAATCCTGCAGGCTCTGGATCTGGCTGTTGTAGTACTGCACCGTCAGCATGTAGTTGTTGCCCGTCTTGGGATCGACCCAGTAGCTGGGCGCAATCATGCCGTTGGAGGTCAGCGCCGTGATCACGCCGTCCACCACGTTCTTTTCTGTCAAGCCAAGAAATGCCGCCTTCTGCCGATCCACATTCAACTGCAGGCCCGGATAGTCCACATCCTGGGGAATCAAAGTGTCGCTCACCAGGTTCAAGCTCTGCACCTTGGTCGCAATCTGCTGCGCCACATCGTATCCCTGTTTCAGGTTCATGGTGCTGATGCGAATGTCGAACGGGGCCGGCTTGCCCTGGTTTACGACCGAATCCACCAGTCCCCCCGTTTGGAAGAATGCCTGCACGTCCGGAATTTCGCGCCGCAGTTGTCGCCGCACCCGCGTCATATATACGTAGCTGCTTACCTTATGTTCCTTTTTCAAGCTCACCTGGATGAAGGCGTTATCCATGGCCGTGTTGGTGGTATAGATTGCGGAAAGATCGGGATATACGCCGATATTTGACACGATCATATTCAGTTCGGAAGGCGGCACCACCTGCCGGATGATGTTCTCGATGTGAGCGCAGTACTGGTCGGTCAGCTCCAGCCGTGTTCCTGCAGGCGCTTTCATGTTGATTACGAATTGGCCCGGATCGGTGCGCGGAAAGAACGCCAAGTTCAAAAACGGAGACAGCGCCAGGCTGAGAACGACGAAAAGTGTAACCAACACAGTTACAAATCCAGGACGGCGCAGGCAGTACTCCACGCCCTGGTCATATTTGCCTTCCAGGCGATGATAGTAGCGGTTGAATCCATCCACGATCCTCTGGGAAAATGACGGATGTTTGTTATCCCGCGCCTCCTTCGCTCTCCTCTCGTCGATCAGCAGCTCGGACGGCTCCCACGGATTGGATTCTGCTTCCGGCTCGTGCGCATCGTGCTGCTGCAGCCGGATGAACTTCGCACAGAACAAGGGAATCACGGTCATGGCCACAATGTAGGAGGCAAACATGGCCAGCACCACGCCCAGGGCCAGCGCGGTGAACAGGTATTTGCTCACCCCTGTCAACAACACCACGGGAAAAAATACGATTGAGGTGGAAACCGTGGCCGCCAGCACCGCCAGATCGACTTCCTTGCCGCCATGTTCGCTCGCCGTGATCGGATCCTCGCCCATTTCCATGTGGCGAAAAATATTTTCCAGCACGATCACCGAGTTGTCGATCAGTCGCGACAACGCCAGCGCCAGGCCGCCCAGCACCATCGTGTTAATGGTGTTGCCCGTGGCATTCAGCAACAGAAAACCCGCCAGCGTCGACAGCGGAATCGACAGCATCACCGCCACCGTGGCTCGCAGGTTGCCCAGGAACAGCAGGATCATCAGCGCCGTCAGCAGCAACCCAATGCCGCCCTCGCGGATCACGTTGTCAACCGCCATCTTCACAAAGATTGACTGGTCGAACACCACCCGCGCCTTCAACTGGGGCGGGACGTCCAGCAGGTGTTTCACCCTCTGGCGAATGCCCTCCACAATCGTGATGGTGTTGCTGCCGCCGCCCTGCTTGAAGATCGGTAAATAGACGGATCGTTCGCCGTTGACCCGCACAATGTTGTACTGCAGCTGCCCGCCGTCTTCGGCGTGGCCCACATCGCCCACCAGCACCGAGGAATTTCCCACCGTCTTCAGCGGAATCATGTTGGCATCCGACGGCCTCAGCACCTGGCTGTTGGCGTAGATGTTGTAATCCTTCGGCCCGATGCGTACGTCTCCGGCCGGCAGGATCAGGTTGGACTCGTTCACCGCCTTATAGACGTCGTTGACGCTCAGCCCGTTGGCTTGCAGCTTCATCGGGTCGACGTAGACCATCACCTGGCGATAGGTACCGCCGTAGGGTTGCGGTACCGAGGCGCCCTTCACGCTGGCCACCTGGTTGCGAATTTCAAACTGAGCGTAATCCTTCAGCTGCGTCTCGTTCAGCCCCTGTCCCTCTACCGTAATCAGGCAGACGGGAAGGTTCGACGCATCGAAGCTCAACACCACTGGCGGCAAGGTTCCCGGCGGCAAGCGCCGCAGATCCGCCATGGCCAGGTTCGAGATGTTGCTCACATCCGCGTTCGGATCGGTGCCGGCATGGAAG
>JAJYBW010000083.1 GCA_021778815.1 Acidobacteriota bacterium
GTCATTGGCACGGTCATTCTGGAAACGATCATTGTCGCGATTGCGGTCATCGGGTCGGCTCTTTATCGTACGGGAGAAGTTAGCCAGCGCCCGCGCGAAATCATCGCCTATACGGCCACGCATGGGTTGCCGGCGCTGTTGGGCGCGCTGTTGCTGGGTGCTGTGTTCGCCAAGGTGATTTCGACTGCGAACAATTATCTTTTTTCCCCGGCAACGAACCTTGTCAACGATATTTTTCTTCGCTACATGCGTCCGGATGCCAGCAATAAGCGCATTCTGCTGGTGTCGCGGCTGGTGGTGGTGGGGCTCGGCATTTGGGCGCTGGTGCAGGGAGCGTACACGGTGTCGATCCTGGAAAAAGCGCTCTATGCCTACACCGTTTATTCCGCGGCGCTGACGCCGGTAATTCTGGCGGCGTTCTATTCTCGGCGGGTCAACTCCTACGGCGCGGTCGCCTGCATTGCGGCGGGCACCTTCGTCACCGTTTTCTGGGATACAGGCATCGTGCATCGCCATCTGCCTGCCGTGTTCTTGCACCGCGATGCGATTTTCCCCGCGTTGATCGCTTCGCTCATCTGTTTGTTCGTTGTCAGTTGGCTCACGCCGCCTCCGCAGCGAGAAAAAGTCGCCCAGTTTCTGCCCTGAGCACCGCGGGTATCCACGCCGTACAATATCATTGGGAGTGTTTTGATGATGCGCCGTGTCTACATGGACGCGAATGCGACGACGCCACTGCTGCCGGAGATCCTGGAGGCAATGCAGCCGTACTTTGTCGAGCGCTTTGGCAATGCCAGTTCCGTTCACTCCTTTGGCCAGCAGGCCCGCGGAGCGGTAGAGCAGGCGCGCATCAAAGTGGCCGCATTGTTGCACTGCCGGCCGGCGGAAATCGTTTTCACCAGCGGCGGCACCGAGAGCGACAACCTGGCGCTGTTTGGCACGACGAAACCTGGCGATCACGTAATTACGACAACAATCGAGCATCACGCTGTGCTGCACGCCGCCGAACAGCTTGCCAGGTCCGGGCGTGAAGTGACCTTTGTTCCGGCGGATGACAACGGAGTCGTCGACCCGGAAGATGTGCGTCGCGCCCTGCGTCCCAGCACGCGTTTGATCAGCGTGATGATGGCGAACAATGAGACCGGCGCCATCCAGCCGGTTGCGGCGATCGGCGCGATTGCCGCAGAATCGGGAGTCCAGTTTCACACGGATGCGGTGCAGGCGGCCGGAAAACTGCCGATGGACGTCGCGAAGATCGGCTGCAATTTACTCTCTATTTCCGGCCATAAAATCCACGCGCCGCAAGGTACCGGAGCATTGTTCGTCCGCAAGGATACGAAGATCGAGCCGCTGATGTATGGTGGCACGCATGAGCGCCAACGCCGCGCCGGCACGGAAAATCTGGCTGGGATCGTGGGCCTTGGCAAAGCAGCGGAAATCGCCGCGAGGTCACTGGAAGATGGATCTACGCAGCAGATTGCGGCACTGCGGGATCGGTTGGAACGTGAAATTCTGGCTCGTGTTACCGATGCCGGTGTGCATTCCGGCCAGGTAATGCGCGTTCCCAACACCACCAACTTGTGGTTCGATCACCAGGAAGGGGAGGCGCTGGTCATCTCGCTCGACCTGAAAGGTCTGGCGGTCTCGGGCGGGTCCGCCTGCGCTTCAGGCGCGAGCGAACCGTCGCATGTGCTGACCGCGATGCGCGTACCCGCCGATCGTGCTCGTGCGAGTCTTCGCTTCAGCCTTTCCAAGCTGACCACCGCGGAAGACGTGGACTATGCGGTCGAAATTGTGCCGCAGGCGGTCGCCAAGCTACGGGAGCTGTCGCCCTTCTATCACAAAAACGATACTGCCTCGGCGGATGCAGGGCGGGTTGCAACCGCGCAAATTTAGTCGAAGAAAGATACGTTTCAGAGAACCATGCCCACATCCGAAACCATTGCCGTTGCCATGTCCGGTGGAGTTGACTCCTCGACCGTAGCTGCCATGTTGAAGTCGGAAGGCTACAACCTTGTCGGCCTGACGCTGCAGCTGTGGAATCAACGCCGCCTCGCAGGTCGGCCCGGGATGCCGGAGACCAGTGAAGGCCGCTGCTGCTCGCTCGACGACGTCTATGACGCGCGTCGGGTCGCCGAGCATCTTGGCATCCCTTATTACGTGGTGAATCAGCAGGACCGGTTCGAGCATGATGTCGTGCAGCCATTTGTCCATGAGTATTTAAGTGGGCGCACCCCAGTGCCGTGCACCCTCTGCAATAACCATTTGAAGTTTGCCCAGCTGCTGGATACGGCGCGTCAGATTGGCGCCGAGCGGATCGCCACCGGCCACTACGCGCGCAATGAATACGATCCGGTTCGAGATCGCTGGATATTGAAGCGACCCGCGGATGCCAGCAAGGACCAGACCTATTTTCTTTTCGGATTGACGCAGCAGCAACTGAGCCGAAGCCTGTTTCCGCTGGGCGGGTATCGCAAGCCGGACGTCCGCGTGATTGCGGAGCAGCAGGGGCTGGCGCTGGCGAACAAGCCGGACTCACAGGAGATTTGCTTCATCCCCGGAGGCGACTACAAGCAGTTCCTTGACGCCTATCTTGCTGGTCGCGGAGAAACCATGCCGGACACTAGCGGCGATCTTGTCACGACAACGGGTGAAGTGGTTGGACATCACGAGGGAATTCACAATTTCACGGTAGGGCAGCGCAAGGGCCTGGGAGTCGCGACCGGCTCTGCACTATACGTAATTGGCATCAACGGCGCGGACAGGAAAGTTGTCGTTGGCAGCAGCGACGAATTGACCTCAAAAACGCTGCGAGCGAACCGTCTGAATTGGATTTCAATTCCGCATCTGGAAGGCACGATGCGGTTGCAGGTGAAAATCCGTCATCGTCACGAGGCCGCCTGGGCGTCGCTGGAAATGTCAGGCGACGACGTCGTTACCGCCACGTTCGATGAGCCGCAACGGGCCGTGACACCGGGGCAGGCCGCTGTGTTCTATGACGGCGACGAAGTTGCCGGGGGCGGGTGGATTCTGTAATTGCGGAATACCGCCGGTGCCTCGCGGTGGTGAACTTGAATATTTTCTGTCAGGGATTGAGGACTACTGGCCGGAATGTTGCGGCATCTCATTGGTTTCAGCCATCTGGACCATCGTCATGCGCATGTATCGGTGAGGATTGACGGCGGTGTCGTTGATCCGAACTTCGTAGTGCAGGTGGGCGCCGGTGCTGCGTCCGCTTACCCCCACGTAGCCAATCACTTGACCGCGAGTGATGCTCTCACCCGGAACCACCGTAATGGAAGCCATGTGAGCATACAGAGTTTTGATTCCATGACCATGGTTCAAAACTACTTCGCGGCCATATCCGGTACCCCAGCCCGCGCTTGCTACCACCGCGTCGCCGGTTGCGTGGATGGCGGTTCCGGTGGGAGCGGCAATGTCAATTCCGCGATGAAATTCACCCTCGTCGCCCGCGAACGGATCGGTCCGCTCTCCGAAGGAACTGGTGATGCGTCCCATGATCGGCCACAGGGTCGGCGCATCGGCTAGATTCACCCAGTCGGTCAGCGTGGAATTTGGTCCCAGTCCAGAGGTGAGCGCCCGCGTTGCTACGCCGGAAAGCGCTGTATTGCGCAAAGCGTATAACCGGTCGAGCGAGTTCTCATACGTATCGTTTTCTGCCAGAACATTGTTTGTCGCGCCAGTGGTGCGAGGAGTCTTTACTACGCCCAGCTTGCTCTGCCGCAGCCCGTACAGTACGGATACTTCGCTGGCCAGCGAGCCGAGAGAGGCGACCTGAATATCTTTCTGCTTGGCGTCTTTTTGCAGCAGCTGATATTGCTTGCGGAGGCTTTGCTGCTGGCTTCGAACACGATTGAATTGCTCTGTCTTCAACAGCATTCTGCCGTAAGATCCAGCTAGCCCGGTAATCGTGAAAAGTCCAACCACCGCGGCCGTGACGAAGGCGTACGCGTAACGCATCGGGATCGGGACCTTGTGCAGCTGGCCCTGATCATCTCGGGTTACATATACGATGTAGTGACGCTTACGCACGTGTGAAACTCGTTTCCTTTCAGCGAGTCCAATTCTGGACGGCAAACAACTCCCCGAACGATCGAGTGGGACAAAAGAAGATGCTCATGCGGATCGGGGGAGATGCGCACTATGCCAGTGTATATGCTGAGGGACCAGCCTAGCAAAGCGGGGTTGGGGCGTCAATGAAGAAAAGTGGGGTTCTAACCCGGAATCAAAGGATGCATGAGCAGACCCGTAGTCCCAAATCTGCAATAAGTTAGGGTCGGAAGCGGTATTCTGGCATTCGATGCGCCAACTATCCATCAGCGGCGAGCGCGCTTTTATCGAGTCCTTACGCAACCGGTTAGCCCATTCGCGTCGCGAGAATCACAAGCCTTCCAGCGAAGGACGCACGGTCGGGCTACGCCCGTCTTCGCCAGTAGTTGTCGGCATTGGCGACGATTGCGCGATTCTTCGGCCGGCTTCCGGGAATGAGGTGCTTGTCACCACGGACTTTACCTTGGAAACGGTGCATTTTCGCCGCGAATGGCATACACCGGAATCGGTCGGACATCGCTGCCTGGCGCGTGGATTAAGCGATCTCGCCGCTATGGGCGCCAAGCCTCTGGCTGCGTTTTTATCGCTGGCGCTTCCCGTGGAACTGGTGCGCAGTCATGCCGGACGGCCCTCGTGGCGGGAACGTTTCTTCGACGGATTTCTTTCTCTCGCGGATAAATGCAAAGTTCCTCTCGCCGGCGGAGATACCGCGCAGTCGCCTTTGATCGTGGGGGCAGCGCCGCGGCGCAATCCACGATCAAAGGCCACAGGCCTGGCGCTGATGGATATTGTTCTGGTCGGCACTGCGCCGCGAGGTCGGTCGCTTCGACGGTCTACTGCGAGTGTTGGCGATCGCATTTATGTCACGGGCTACCTGGGCGGTGCCGCTGCGGAACTGGAGCAGCTGGGAAAGAATCCTACGCGATTTTGGGGTGCGACAACTTCAACGGCAGAACCAAGAACGCCGAATCCTCATCCTCATCTGTTTCCAGAACCGCGCCTGGCCATCGGCGCATGGCTGCTCAAGAATCGCCGCGCCAGTTCCGCCATCGACATCAGCGACGGTCTGTCGACCGACCTCGATCATCTCTGTGAAGAATCCAATTTAGCCGCCACGATTGGTGCATCTGCCATTCCGATTCATCCGATTGCACAGCGGGCATCAGGCTCGGATCTAGGCAAGGCATGGCAGTTTGCGTTACACGGCGGCGAAGACTATGAACTGCTGTTTACGGCGTCACCCAAGACGTATGTTCCGCGCAGTATTGCCGGTGTTCCAATTACCTGCATTGGAGAAATGCGCGAAGACAAATCCCGGACTCCGCGCCTCCTGCTTCAGGAAACGTTCGACGGTCAAAAGCGGGTACGACCGCTACCGCCAGGCGGTTGGGAGCACTTCACCTAGCGCCGTCCCACAGATAGTCCCCGCTCCTTTGTTACCATCAGGATTCATGAGTTTGCAGAAACCCCGCGTCCGCTTTGCTCCCTCGCCGACTGGTCAGCTCCACGTCGGCAACGCCCGCACCGCGCTCTACAACTGGCTGTTTGCCCGCCGCTTTGGCGGAGATTTCCTGCTGCGGATTGAAGACACCGATATCGAACGCAGCGAGGCGCGCTATGAGGCGCAACTACTGGACGATCTGCGTTGGCTGGGTTTGGACTGGGATGAAGGCCCGGAAGCCCGCAGCGGCGATGGTCCGTATGGGCCCTACCGGCAGTCGGAGCGGCTCGGAATTTATCGCGAGCATACGGATCGCTTGCTGGCTGAAGGCCGCGCCTATCGATGTTTCTGTTCCGCCGAACAACTGGACCGAGAGCGTGAAGAAGCGATCGCGGCGCATTTGCCGCATGGATATTCCGGTCGTTGCCGCAATATCTCGCTGGATGAAAGCGCCTCCCGCGCTGCCGCGGGTGAACCATTTGCGGTGCGCCTGAAAATCGGGCCCGACCCAATTGCATTTCACGACATCGTTCGAGGCGCCGTTGAGTTTGCCGCGGATACCGTTTCCGATCCAATCCTGGTTCGTTCCTCGGGCATGCCGGTCTACAACTATGTCGTTACCGTCGATGATGCGCTGATGAAGATCACGCACGTGATTCGCGGCGACGATCATCTTTCCAACACGCCGAAACAGGTGGCCATCTATCAGGCGTTCGGTTGGCCGGTGCCGGAATTCGCGCATCTTTCCACCATTCTTGGGCCGGATAAAACGCGGCTTTCGAAACGTCATGGCGCTACTTCGATCGGGACGTTTCGTGAGATGGGCGTGCTGCCGGAAGCGCTGACAAATTATCTTGCCTTGCTCGGCTGGGGTGCGGAGGGTGGAACCCGCGAAACCTTCACCATGCCTGAACTGGCCGCGGAATTTACGCTGGAGCGGGTGACGCCGTCGCCTGCAATTTTCGATTTCAATAAATTGCATTGGTTGAACCGGCATTACCTGAAGCTTGCGGAGCCGGATCGCGTGCTGCAGTTGGCGCGACCGTATTTCGTCGCGCAACATTGGCTGTCTGACGCGAGCATGCCCGAAATCGACCGATGGATGCTGCAATTGCTCGCGCTGTTTGTGCCCGCCGTCGACCAACTGGATCAGCTGCCGGAGAAGGCGCGCTTCATTTTTTCTGTGGATCCAGCGGCAGCGTTGGCCAATGAAGAAAATGCCACAGTCTTTGCGAACCCATCTGCGCGTACGGTTCTTGAAGCAATTGCAGCGCGAATCGCCGCGCTTCCATCTCCGATCACGGCGGAGGCATTCAAAGCCGCGATGAACGAAGTGAAGACTGCAACTGGAGTGAAGGGAAAGGATCTTTTCCACCCGGTGCGGATCGCCATCACTGGCGCTCACTCTGGCCCCGAATTCGATAAGCTGGTGCCGCTGGTCGAAGCTGGACATGCGCTGGCGCTGCCAACTCCAATCCTGAATGTGCGGCAGCGTGTCGAAGGTTTTCTCGCGGAGCTATCGACCGCCTGAAGTTTTCATGGTTTCTGTTTCGCAAAGGAGGTCCGCGAGTGCAACCCAAGAAGACGCTGTTGAGCTGGAGTGGCGGCAAGGATAGCGCCTGGGCTCTCCACACATTGCGCCAGGATCCTGCCTACCAAGTGGCTGCAATGTTGACCACGGTGAACGAACAATTCAACCGCGTGGCGATTCATGGTTTTCGTGAGGAACTGCTGGATTTGCAGGCCGAGTCGGTTGGATTGCCGATCTGGAAAATTCCGTTGCCCTATCCATGCTCCAACGAAACCTACGAATCTCGCATGCAGGCTGTTTGTGTGCGCGCAGTGCAGGAAGGATTTGAGGCAGTTGCATTTGGCGATTTATTTCTGGAAGACATTCGTGCCTATCGCATTGAACATCTTGCCGGGACCGGACTCGAACCGGTATTTCCTATCTGGGGAATTCCCACGGATCAACTAACGCAAACCATGGTCGCCGCAGGACTGCGAGCTCGCATCACATGCCTCGATCCGCGTCAATTATCCTCTTCCTTTTGCGGACGCGTTTTCGATGCCGGTTTTCTGGCCGATTTGCCTGCCTCGGTCGATCCATGCGGGGAGCGAGGGGAGTTTCACAGCTTCGCCTATGCGGGACCGATGTTTTCCCAGCCGATTGACGTCGAGCACACCCACAACGTCGAACGAGAAGGATTTGTGTACGGGGATCTTGTGCTGACCGGTTCCGCGCAGGGGCAATAGAGCGCGTGCCGCATTCCTGCTCTCCAGGGGGAGACAATGAAAGATACCACTCGACTGGTTCGGGTTGGACTGCCTGAACCACCGGAAAAAGTAGCGGCCGGCGACCCCATTCACCCTGGCCCGATCTTTGCTTCGGCGTATGCAACGCCCGGGGATCCTTCGGAGTCCGCCTATACCTATGCCCGGTTTCACAACCCGACGTGGGATGAACTGGAACATGCGCTGGGTGCACTGGAAGGCGGCATCGTCCGCATTTTTCCTTCTGGCATGGCAGCAGTGATGGCTGTTTTTGCGGCGGTGCTGCATCCCGGCGACACGATTGTGCTGCCCTCAGATTGTTACTACACCACGCGCATTTTGACGCGCGAATTCCTGGCTTCATTCGGCATCACGGCACGACTGGCTGCGACCGCCGACAATGCCCAGGGCAAGTTACTGGAGGGAGCGAATCTGCTGTGGCTGGAGACGCCCTCCAATCCGACTATGGATATTTGCAACATTCGCTTGCTCTCGGACGCGGCGCACAGAGCCGGGGCCTTGGTCGCAGTCGATAACACTACGCCAACCGCGCTCGGCCAAAAACCTCTTTCGCTGGGCGCCGATATTTCCGTCGCGTCAGACACAAAATCTTTAACCGGCCACAGTGATCTTTTACTGGGCCACGTCGCTGTGAGCGATCCAGAACTGAATGCCAAAATTGATCGCTGGCGAACTCTTTCCGGCTCCGTGGTCGGACCCATGGAGGCATGGCTTGCGATGCGGTCTCTAGCAACCCTGCCGCTGAGACTGGAGAAGCAGTCAAACAACGCCCAGGGTATTGCGGAGTTTCTGGAGAGCCATAAGGTCGTCAGGTCAGTGAACTATCCAGGGTTGAAGTCGCATCCAGCGCACGCCTTGGCGCGCGAGCAAATGCGCTATTTCGGGCCGGTGGTCAGCTTCGACCTGGTGCATCGGTCAACAGCGGAACGGTTTTTGAAGGCGTCGAATTTACTGGTGGAAGCGACCAGTTTTGGCGGCATTGTTTCCTCCGCGGAACGGCGCGCGCGGTGGGGTCATGATGCCGTTTCTGAAGGATTTATTCGTCTTAGTGCGGGCTGCGAAGACCTCGAAGACCTGCTCGCCGACCTGGATCAGGCCTTGACCGCGAGCGGTGCGAACTGATCGAAAATTCTGGTATCGTGCTGCAATTGATTCATCCTGGTGATTGACTTCCGATGACGCGTGGAAAACTCCATCATCCCGAAACTACGTTTTCGCATGATTGGCAGGTTGAAATCCTGCATAGGGCGCCCATGATTGCGCCTGTGCGGCACTATATTTATCCGCAAGCGGTCGAAGAAGTGGAGCGCGGAGCACTGCAGATTTGCTTTCGGTCACGGCCAGAAGCGGAAACAGCGATGGCTACGTTTGCGCTTGGATTTGCCGAGCCATCGCTGCCGCACGGAGTCTGGAGCTGCCCGAATCCGCGCCAAATGTGCGCTATTTCCGGCGGCTACGCCTACGTGGTTGACGTCGATAGCCCGGACAACTGGATGCAGATCCCGTACCGGCCTGTCACCTGGGTCGATGCGGCGCCACAACACAAGCTGCTACTGTTTGCCAGCTTTCATCGGATGTGGGCATTGGGAATGGACGGAAAAGTCTGGGAAACAAATCGATTATCGTGCGAGGGGCTACGCGTGGCAGGAATCGACGGTGAGTACTTGCATGGTTTCGGGTGGGATTTGGAAACTGATACAGAGGTGCCATTCACGGTGGATCTGGCGACCGGTCGACACACTGGCGGCGCCAGTGCGTCGGCTGAATGAAGAAGTCGAAATTAGAAGAATGTGGCCTAAGCAAAAAATCGCCTAGGCCCTTTCAAAAAATGAAGACTACTGACCCGCAACAACGAGCGGTCGCAGCGAGGCATTGGCCTCATTGGCAAGCGAGGCGCGATAGTTGCTGAAGACCACTTCGCTGCCTTGTGGACCATCGAGAAGCAGACCGAAGCGAAGTGGTTCCTGCCAGGCGGTCAAAACTCGACTGACCGCAGCGTTGCCCAGAGGATGCCAGGCGCTGTCGCCCTGATGCCGCCAGAAGAAACGCACATCCTGTGCACCGCCGCCTGAGACGCGAAATTCAAATTGCGAGCTGGTGTTAACGGGTTGGCGAGCTAAGACCCGCGCGGAATTCGGCTCGAGCTGCCAAAGGACGATGCTTCCGTCTCCAAGGCCAATCACTATGGCATGATCCGCATCGCCGACCAGACCCAGACCGGAAATGGAAGACGTACTTTTGGGTGCGCGGGTCAACTCAACCTCGGCGGCTGTACCGGAAGCGTCGGCATCCCGACTCAGGAGCACAGTGCTGTGCTCGCGCGACTTGATGCGAACCTGGTCGCCCTTGAAGTGGAGCTTGGGGCTCTGGCCGGGGAACGAATACCATCCGGCCTGCGTGGAGCCGTCGAAGACAACGTTTTCGACGTGACCGGTAGACCAGCCGCCAACCTGTTGAGCAGACGCCGGGGTGGCAGTGAGAGAAACAGCACAAACAATCGGAACCGCAGAAAAAATCATACCGCGCAAAAAGTTAATTTTCATTTCATCAATCCTCGTCTACTAGCCTCGACCAACGTTTCGTTGGAGTGAACCTAAGG
This sequence comes from Acidobacteriota bacterium, assembly GCA_021778815.1. GTDB lineage: Bacteria > Acidobacteriota > Terriglobia > Terriglobales > Acidobacteriaceae > JAKAAZ01. The sequence continues at coordinate 10,404 of JAJYBW010000083.1, forward strand.
TAGCGGGCTACCTACACCATAACAAGGAATACGGTCACCGCACTTTAGTTATGTCCAGGTAACCCGGGTAACTCACAGGGTTCCAAAATGAAAACATCACGATCGTACGAAAGTTCTTTAGTCGCCGTCAGCAGAGGGGTGCGACGCAGGTTTTGTGTTGCAACGAAAGAAGGTTAGGGCTGCTTCGCCTTGCTCGATCCGGCGGTAAGGCTGCAGCTGGACATTCAGGTTTGGCAGAGAAAAGCGTCGAGAATGCTCCACGACCACGATGGCATTTGCGTGAAGAATTGAGTGCTCCGCCAGAAACCTGAGAACTGTCTCATACGCTACCTGGTCTTTATAGGGCGGGTCAAGAAATATCAGATTCAGAACGACTTTCTGCTGCAACAGCCGCCGTAACAGTGGGATCGTGCCTGCGGGTTCCACAATGGCCTGGTCGCGGATTTCCAGCCGGTCGAGGTTATGGCGCAAGGTCTGCAGCGGTATTTTGGCATTCTCTGCGAAGTAGACCTGGCGCGCTCCGCGGCTGATGGCCTCAATTCCGACCGCGCCGGTACCGGCAAATAAGTCCGCGAAGACGGCATCCTGAATCTGGGGAGCGAGGATGTTGAACAGGGTTTCGCGCAGGCGATCGCTGGTGGGACGAGTGTCCCTGCCTTTG
>JAJYBW010000084.1 GCA_021778815.1 Acidobacteriota bacterium
GCGGTCTCTCTGTTCTGGTGCGGCCTGAATATCGGGAAACAAGAGCCAACGTGTGGCTCAAGCCTCCAGATGAACTGATTGGCTTTTTGGAGCTTTGGTTGGGCAGAATATCGTCACAAATCGCTAGATGTGGAGTCTTTGAGGATATTTTGCTCTCCGAAACTGAGCAAGACTCGCCACTCAATCCTTCCAAAAGTGTTGCCGCCACAGCCTACGAACCTTTTCCCGTCTGAAAGAGAAACGGATCGCCGCGCTCGTGTGCCGTTGGCTCGAGCACTTTTAAGAACGCCAGCGAAGCACGCGATAGGCTTGCCTGCCTGTGATGCGCGCTCCTGAACTCCTGCCCGTTCGGATTTATTCAGGGAGTGGACCAAGAATATCGATCTTGTACTTCGCGCAAAGCCTCGTCAATTTTTCCATATCAGGTGGGGCCGGCACCGGCAAAACTCGCTCCTTCGCCGGTTCCCCCATTTCTGTCATCATTCCAACAAAGCCAGTGCCCGGCGTTGCCAAAATTAACATCGTCGAGGGTGCGGAACCGGTGCATCGGATTCCATGTGGAATGTTGCGCGGCAGGAAGATATATCCGCCCGGTCCGAGAACCGTCTTTTTTCCATCGCAAATGAAGGTGAACTCTCCGTCCAGCACATAGAATGCCTCATCTTCGATGTGGTGGAGATGATATGGCGTGGCGTGGCCCGGCCGGCTTGTTTGGTGAATCAGTGAAAACGCGCCGCCTGTCGATTCACTGGTCGCCTTGACGACCTCGAGGTTGTTGAGAAACCAGTATGCTGGGCCTTCGCTGCTGGAAAGACTTTGCGGCGACAGTTCAGGAATCACGCGGTACTCCTTGCGCCGGGACGGCTGCGCTGCCAGTTTACCTGTCCCGGAGTGCAGATCTACGAACCTTTTTCCACCTGAAAGTGAAATGGATCGCCGCGCTCCTTGGCCATCGATTCGACGACCTTTAAAAATGCCAGCGATGCATGCGACAGATTTGCCTGTCTGCGATGCACCACGCGCAGTCGGCGCTCAAACGCCAGTTCCGGCACGCGCAGCTGCACCAGTTCTCCGCGTTCAATCTCCTGGCGCGCTGTCAGCCCCGGCAATAAAGCCACGCCATTCCCCATTGCCACGAAGCGCTTGATGGCCTCCAGACTGGGCAGTTCCACCGCCATGTTCAGCGGCGTCTTGTGGCGCTGAAATGCCTGCACAACTTTCTGCCGAAGCGGCGACGGCACGTTATGTGCAACAAAATTTTCCGCTCCCAGATCGCGAATGGAAACTTGTTTGGCACGCGCCAACGGATGCCCAGGATGCATCACGAACACCAGGTCATCGCGATACACCACAATAGAGCGAACCTGCGGATCGTCCGGCCGATAGGAAACGATGCCCAACTCGACCGAGTGCTGCAGCAGTTCTTCCGCCATGCGGCTGGCCAGCGATCGATGCACCGTCACATGAATCTGCGGAGACAGGCGACGAAACAAATCAACCACCGGCAACAAATAAAGACAGGTATATTCGTTTGCCGCCACGTTGAGTCGGCCGCGATGCAGCGAGCGCAATTCCGACAACGCTGTTGTGGCCTCGCCGCGCAGGTTCAGCAGTCTCTCCGCATACTCCCGCAGCAGTTCGCCGGCAGCGGTCAGCGTGGCATCGCGCGCGGCACGGTCAAACAACACCTCATCCATCTCCACTTCAAGCTTGCGGATTACCTGACTCACGGCCGGTTGCGTTCGATGCAATTTGACCGCAGCGCGAGAAAAGCTCTTCTCTTCCGCCACCGCCATAAAGGTTTCCAGCTGAAACAGGTCCATCGGGGTGTCCTTATACAGCGCGAGGCCGCCGCCCCATTAATAATATATTCTAATACTTACAGAAGTTTACATTAGATAACTTTATGATAATGTAAGAGAACAAAGGCTGTTTCCACTTCGCCGCCCATAAGGTGACTACATGAGCCAGAACCAAATCTATTTCTTCGATACCACCCTCCGCGACGGTGAACAATCGCCCGGCTGCAGCATGTATACGACAGAAAAGGTTCGACTGGCCAAGCAATTGGAGTCGCTTGGCGTCGACGTCATTGAAGCCGGCTTCGCGATCGCCTCCGAAGGCGACTTCGCTTCTGTCCGCCAGGTGGCGCATGAAGTGAAGGGACCGCGCATCTGTTCCCTGTCGCGCGCCAAGGAAGAAGATATCGTCGCCGCCGCCCGCGCATTGGAGCCCGCAGCCAAGTCCCGTATTCACATTTTTCTCGCCAGTTCTGACATTCACTTGGAATACAAACTGCAAATCTCTCGTGAGCAGGCGCTGGAATTGGCCGATAAATCCGTTCGCATGGCCCGCAATTACGTCGACGACGTTGAGTTCTCCCCGGAAGACGCCTCTCGATCCGACAGAAATTTTCTGTGCGAAATGGTTCAGGTTGCGGTTGATGCCGGAGCCACTGTCATCAACCTGCCCGATACCGTGGGATATACCGTCCCTCACGAATATGCTTCCATGTTCCGCCTAATGAAGGAGCGCATTCGCGGTGCCGAAAACATCGTGTTCTCCAGCCACTGCCATAACGATCTCGGCCTGGCCGTCGCGAATAGCCTGGCAGCGCTGGAAGCAGGCGCGCGGCAAGTGGAATGCACCATCAATGGCATCGGAGAGCGGGCGGGTAATGCTGCTCTGGAGGAATTGGCGGCCGCGATGCACGTGCGCCAGGATCAATTGCCATTCCACCACAATCTCGATCTGAAGCAGCTCTACCCCACCAGCCAAATGTTGAGTGAGGTGATAACCTTTGCGCCCGCACCGAATAAAGCTGTTGTCGGAAGCAACGCTTTTTCGCACGAAGCCGGTATTCATCAACACGGCGTCATGTCCAATCCTCTATGCTATGAAATTATGACCCCATCGCAGGTGGGAGTACCTGCGAACAAGATGGTTCTGGGAAAGCATTCCGGACGTCGCGCGTTGAATCATCGTCTGAAGGAACTGGGCTATAGTTTGAGCCGCCCAGATCTGGATTTGGCCTACGAGCGATTTATCGAAGTCGCAGACCGCAAGAAATCTGTCTTCGATCAGGACCTGGTCAGCATTATGCTGACCCATCTGCGCCAGTCGCCAAACCTGGGCCAGCATGGTTCGTCTGGTTCCTCCGCTGTCGCTGCCCCACAGCCGTGACGCGGTTGCCGCACAAGATCGCCACCAACCGACAACGGACAATTTGGCCGCGCATTGAACGCCAGGCCCACTAACGCAGGAGTTTTGAATGGCAACAGAAGTCAAGGTCACACTGGTTCCCGGAGACGGGATTGGTCCCGAAGTCACCCACGAAACGGTTGTAATCCTGGAAGCCATCAGCCAGTGGAGCGGCTCCGTGTTTCATTTCACTGAGAAGCCAATCGGCGGTATTGCCATTCGTCAGCAGGGATCTCCCTTACCTCTGGCAACGTTGGAAGCAGCCTTGGATAGTGACGCGGTTCTGTTAGGCGCCGTAGGTGGGAACGAATTCAATTCCCTGCCGCCGGATAAACGCCCGGAAGCCGGCCTGCTGCAGTTGCGGCAAGCGTTGGGCGGTTTTGCGAATCTGCGCCCCTCAGTGGCGTATGCCCCGCTGAGCAACAATTCTCCGCTGCGTCCTGAAGTGACGAACGGTGCCGACATTCTATTTGTGCGCGAGCTATTGGGTGGCTTGTACTTTGGTACGCCGCGCTCCTGGGATCGCGAAACCGGCGTTGCACTCAACACTATGATCTACAGCCGCGAAGAAGTGATCCGGGTGGCCCGCATCGCATTTGAATTGGCGCAAAAGCGTCGTCACAAAGTCACTTCGGTCGACAAGGCGAACGTACTGGAGGTTTCCCAGCTCTGGCGCGCCACGGTGACGGAGATTGCCGCGGAATATCCCGACGTCACGCTGGAACATCAATACGTCGACGCCTGCGCGATGCACTTGATGAATACTCCGCGCAATTTTGATGTGGTGCTTACGGAAAATCTGTTCGGCGACATTCTGTCCGATGAAGCCGCGGTGATTACCGGCTCACTTGGAATGCTGCCCTCAGCAACGATTGGCGGCAAAGTCAATCTATATGAACCGGTCCATGGGTCGGCGCCGGATATTGCCGGCACCGGAAAAGCGAATCCTCTGGGCGCCATCCTGACTGGAGCGATGTTGCTGCGTCACTCCGCAGGCATGGAACAGGAAGCGCAGGCGATTGAAACCGCCGTGCAACGTGTATTGGCCGCCGGCTATCGTACCGCCGACTTGGCTCGCACCAATCAACCCGATCAACAAATTGTCAGCACCAGGGAGATGGGGAAACACGTCTTCGAAGTGCTGAACGAAATCATCGATTGCAACCAGGCGATGCACGCGGTTTAGTTTTTCTCGAAGCATTATCCATCGCGAATCAGAGTCTCTATCACTGCAACCACGCACCTCACAGCGAAAGAATATGGCCAATAAAAATACACTTTTTCAGAACATCTGGGACGCCCACATCGTCACCGAACCGGTTGGCGAGCCGGCCCTGCTCTACATTGATCTGCATTTGATCCATGAAGTCACTTCCCCGCAGGCCTTTGAGGGACTCCGCCTGGCCGATCGCAGCGTTCGCCGTCCTGATCGCTCTGTCGCAACCGTCGACCACAATGTACCCACAATTGCCGCAGATCGACTGATCATTCAGGACGCCATTGCGTCGAAACAGATTGAGACCCTTCGCCGCAACTGCAAAGAATTCGGCATTGAACTGTTCGACGTGGACTCAAAGCAGCAAGGCATCGTGCACATCATTGGCCCGGAACTGGGATTCACCAAACCCGGCATGACCATTGTGTGCGGCGACAGCCATACCAGCACCCACGGCGCCTTCGGAGCGCTGGCCTTCGGCATCGGCACCAGCGAAGTGGAACATGTGCTGGCCACGCAATGCCTGCCGCAATCGAAACCGAAAACCTTCCGCATTTCCGTCGAGGGTGAACTTCCGCCCGCGGTCACTGCGAAGGATATTGCGCTCGGCATCATTGGCCGCATCGGCACCGACGGCGCGACAGGCTACGTTGTCGAGTACGCGGGCTCGGCCATTCGCTCGCTTTCCATGGAAGGCCGCATGACGGTCTGCAACATGAGCATCGAATCAGGCGCACGCGCCGGCATGATCGCCCCAGATGAAACGACCTTTGCCTATCTCAAGGATCGTCCAGAATCGCCCAAGGGAAAACACTGGGACGAGGCCGTCGAACATTGGAAGTCACTGCCCTCCGCTCCCGATGCGAAATTCGATCGCGAACTAGTCATCGACGCGAAGGATCTGACGCCATTCGTGACCTGGGGAACGCATCCCGGCATGGTGGTTTCCGTCACTGGAGCCATCCCCACGCCCGCATCGGCGCCGACCGATTCCGAGCGTCGCGCCTACGAACGAGCGCTCGAATATATGGACCTCGAACCTGGAACAAAAGTCGAGAATGTTCCCATCGACCGCGTCTTTATTGGCTCCTGCACAAATGGCCGAATTGAGGATCTGCGCGCAGCCGCAAAAGTTGTCAGCGGATATAAAGTCAGCTCCACGGTGCGAGCCATGATCGTGCCCGGCTCCCAACAAGTAAAAGCCGAGGCGGAAAAAGAAGGCCTGGATCGCATCTTCCGCGACGCCGGATTTGAGTGGCGCGAACCCGGCTGCTCCATGTGCCTGGGCATGAATCCGGACATTCTGGAGCCCGGTGAACGCTGTGCCTCCACCAGCAATCGCAACTTTGAAGGCCGCCAGGGTCGCGGCGGAAGAACGCATCTTGTCAGTCCCGCGATGGCCGCCGCGGCCGCAATCGCCGGCCACTTTACCGATGTTCGCAATTGGGAGTTTCGCGCATAACTATGAAACCATTTCGCACACTTACGTCCAAGGTCGCGCCCCTCGATCGCGTCAATGTCGATACCGACCAGATCATTCCCAAGCAGTTTTTGAAACGCATTGAGCGCACCGGCTATGGTGAGTTTCTATTTTTCGATTGGCGTCGAGGCGCGGACGGCGCACCCAATCCGGAGTTTTCCTTGAACCAGCCGCATCATCAGGGCGCGGAAATTCTGGTCGCTGGTCGCAACTTCGGTTGCGGCTCCTCCCGCGAGCATGCCGCCTGGGCGCTCAGCGACTTTGGCTTTCGCTGCGTCATTGCTCCCAGCTTCGCCGACATTTTTTATTCCAACGCAGCCAAGAACGGCATTCTTCTGATCACGCTGCCTGACGAAAAAGTGGCTCTCCTTCTGGAGCGGGCCAAAGTTCCAGGTTATCTGCTGCACGTGTCGCTGGAATCACAAACCGTGAAGGACGATCTGGGCTTCGAAGAGTCATTCACCATCGATCCCTTTCGCCGCTCCTGTTTGCTCGAAGGCCTGGACGATATTGGACTGGCGATGCGGCATACCTCCGCGCTGGATGCGTATGAGAAAAAGCATGACGCCGCATTCTGGACTGCACCCAGACAATCCAAGGGAGCGAGTGCGTGAGCGCCAAAGGCAAACAAGATATGACCCACAATCCAAAACACAATAGCATTTCCCTCACCGAAGGCCCCAGCCGCGCCGCTGCGCGTGCCATGCTGCACGCCATCGGCTTCAATCGCGAAGACCTCGCCAAGCCCATCATCGGCATCGCCAACACGTGGACCGAAATTGGTCCCTGCAACTTCCATCTGCGCACAATCGCGGAGGCTGTGAAGCAAGGCATTCGCGATGCCGGCGGCACTCCCATGGAGTTCAACACCATCACTATTTCCGACGGCATCACCATGGGCACGCAGGGCATGAAGGCCTCGTTGATCAGCCGCGAAGTGATTGCCGACTCTGTCGAACTGGTAGCTCGTGGAAATCTTTTCGACGGACTCGTCGCCATTGCTGGTTGCGACAAGAATATGCCGGGCACCGTAATGGCGCTGGCTCGCCTCGATATTCCCTCGCTGATGATTTACGGCGGCTCCATCGCGCCCGGTCATCTGAACGGCAAAGATTTGACCGTGCAGGATGTCTTCGAGGCGCAAGGTTCCTTTGCCGCCGGCAAGATCGATGCTGACCAACTGAAGGCCGTCGAATTGAACGCATGTCCAGGCGCCGGAGCCTGCGGTGGACAATTCACAGCCAACACCATGGCGATGGCCTGCGAATTTCTCGGCATCTCGCCCATGCACCTATCGGGCGTGCCGGCGCTTTCTCCAGAAAAGAATGCAGCCTGCCGTGCCGCCGGAGCCATGGTACTGGAGTTGGCGAAGAACGATCTGCGACCGTCAAAAATCATCACCCGCGCCTCATTGGAAAATGCAATTGCCAGCGTGGCTGCATCCGGTGGATCGACCAACGCCGTGCTGCACCTGATCGCGATTGCGCACGAGGCAGGCATCGACCTGACCGTCGATGACTTCGATCGCATCAGCCGCAAGACGCCGCTGCTCGCCGATATGAAACCGGGCGGCCGCTATGTTGCCACGGATTATCAAGCGGCCGGCGGTAGTCGTTTGCTGGCGAAGCACATGCTCGCGGGAAATCTTCTGGACGGCAGTCAGATGAATGTCTCCGGACGCACCCTGGCGGAAGAGGCCGCGCTCGCCAAGGAGTTGTCCGGTCAGAAAGTGATTCACTCACTTGAAAACGCATTGAAGCCCACGGGCGGACTCGTGATCCTCAAAGGCAACATCGCTCCCGAAGGCTGCGTGATCAAAGTCGCCGGGCATGAGCGTCTCACCCATAGCGGTCCCGCTCGCGTTTTTGAAACTGAAGAGGCGGCCTTTCATGCCGTCGAGGCGCGCACTCTCCAGCCCAATGATGTGGTGGTCATCCGTAATGAAGGCCCTCGCGGTGGACCCGGTATGCGAGAAATGCTGCAGGTGACGGCCGCGATCGCTGGCATTCCAGAGTTGAGCGACACGGTTGCGCTGCTAACGGACGGCCGCTTCTCTGGTGCCACTCGCGGTCTAATGGCGGGCCATGTGTCCCCCGAAGCTGCTATGGGTGGTCCGATTGCCGCACTGCGCGACGGGGACACCATCGTCTTCGACATTCCCAAGCGTGAATTGCGCGTCGAGCTAGCGGACCAGGAACTTGCCGAGCGCATGAAGGATTGGAAAACGCCTGCTCCGAATTCTCCTCGCGGAGTGTTTCGGAAATATGCGGAGACAGTTTCTTCCGCTTCCCGTGGAGCCGTTACGAATTATTAATGAAGAGGATGATCATGGATAAGCGTAAAAAAATAGCCGACACCCATCGCAACTCACCCGACACCGCCATCTACACCCAGCCGACGCCTTTGACCGGCGCAGAAACCGTGTGGGCAACTCTCGTCGGCGAAGGTGTGCGCGATGTATTCGGCTATCCCGGCGGCGCGATCCTTCCGGTGTACGATGCGCTGCGAAAGTTCCCCATCCGTCACATTCTGGTTCGCCATGAACAGGGTGCGGCCCACATGGCAGACGGCTATGCGCGTGCTTCCGGTAAGGTGGGCGTCGCCATGGCTACCTCTGGACCAGGCGCGACCAATCTCGTCACTGGCATCGCGACCGCCATGCTCGATTCCATCCCCATGGTCTGCATCACGGGTCAGGTTTCCAGCAAAGTTCTTGGTACCGACGCATTCCAGGAAGTCGATATAACCGGCATCACGCTCCCCATTACGAAGCACAACTTTCTGGTGCGTCGCACAGAAGATATTGCCCCTGCGCTGCGAGAAGCGTTTCGCATTGCGCAGTCGGGACGACCGGGGCCCGTGCTGGTCGACATTACCAAAGATGCGCAGCAAAGCTCCGCCATCTTTGACTTTGCTGCTGCCGCGCCACAACCCTATCGTCCCCACCCTATGCTCTCGGCGGATTCCACCTCAATCCGCGAAGCACTGGAGCTGTTGCGCACCGCGAAGCGTCCGCTCATTCTGGCCGGTCAAGGCATTCTCCATTCCGGCGCCATGGAACAAGTTCGCGCGCTGGCAGAACGGACGCAAACCCCCGTTGCCTGCACCCTGCTGGGGCTGACCGCCTTCCCTGCCTCGCATCCGCTCAATCTCGGCATGATGGGCATGCACGGTGAAAGCTGGGTGAACCATGCGATCCAACAGGCTGACCTGCTGATCGCGTGCGGCATGCGCTTCGACGATCGCGTCACCGGCTCGCTCTCCACCTACGCGCCCAACGCGAAGAAGATCCACATCGAGATCGATCCGGCGGAGATCAACAAAAATGTTCGCGTGGATGTCGGCCTGATCGGAGACTTAAAGGAAATTCTGGAGACTCTGTTGCCTCGCTTGCCGGGTCGCGATGGCGCTGCCTGGCTGCACGCAATTTCCGCGATGAAGGGTGACGCTTCCGTCCATGACATTCAGCAGTTGCCAGACAATGGGCACCTGTATGCTGCGCACGTCATCAATGATATCTGGCACGTCACCAACGGAGATGCGATTGTCGTCACCGACGTCGGCCAGCACCAGATGTGGGAAGCGCAGTATTACAAGCATGACAGCCCACGCTCGCTGATCACCTCCGGCGGCCTGGGAACCATGGGGTTTGCGCTGCCCGCAGCCATCGGCGCCAAGCTGGCCTGCCCGGAAAAGGAGGTCTGGGTGGTTGCCGGAGACGGCGGCTTTCAAATGACCTGTCCGGAACTCGCGACCATCGTGCAGGAGCAGTTGAAGATCAATATCGCCATTGTCAACAATGGCTACCTGGGAATGGTGCGGCAGTGGCAGGAGAAGTTCTACGAAAAGAATTACGAGTGCACGCCGCTGATCAGTCCTGACTTCGTCAAGCTGGCGGACGCGCACGGAATTCGCGGTGCCCACGTGAACCGCCGCGCGGACGTCATCTCCACGGTCGAAACCGCACGCCAGCATCCCGGGGCATTTCTCATCGACTTCCACGTGGAGCAGGAAGATTCTGTCTATCCCATGATTGCTCCCGGAGCCGCATTGCATGAAATGATTCGGCGTCCGAAACATAACCCGCTGGTCGAAACAGCGACAGAAGAGTAGGAGCCTGAACCTATGTTGCATACCTTTGTAGCGCTGGTCGAGGACAAAACAGGATTGCTGGCTCGCGTGACGTCGCTCTTCCGGCGACTGAATGTGAACATTATTTCGCTGACCGTCGGCGGCACCGAAACCGCGGGCGTCTCGCGAACCACTATCGTCGCCGAAGCGGCAGAAGATCGCGCGCCGCGCATTATGGCGTCCCTGTACAAACTGGAAGGCGTTCTGGATGTCGACGATGTAGGCCGCCACTCCGCCGTCATTCGCGAGCTGGCGATGTTGAAAATCGCGGCCGATCAAAATACTCGCTCGGATCTGTTTCAGCTAGCCGAGGTCTTTCGTGCCCGCATCGTCGATCTGGCGCCGGAATCAATGATGATGGAAATTACCGGCAGCGCCAGTAAAATCGAAGGACTGGTACAGATCTTGCTCCAGGGAAACTACCGTATCCTTGAAATGGCGCGTACCGGACGCATGGCGATGCGGCGCGGACATCACGCCAGTCGAGTGCTGGAAGCCCTCGGCGACACCACCCCGCGCATCGACCCAAAGACTTTTTCAGGCATTTTGAGACACGAAGCGCCCGACCTGCTTGAAGACGAAAGCCACGCATAATTTACCCACACGGAGAGAAACGATATGGCGAAAACCTACCACGATGAAGATGCAGACCTGACATTGATCCGGCAGAAGAAGGTGGCCATTATCGGCTACGGCTCCCAAGGACATGCACACGCGCTCAACCTGAAAGATTCAGGCGTTGAAGTTCGCATCGGATTGCCCGAGGGCAGCAAATCCAAAGCCCGCGCGGAAAAGGTTGGCCTGCAGGTCATGACTACCGCCGATGCCGCCAAATGGGCAGACGTCATTATGGTGTTGACGCCGGACCAGACGCAGGGGAAGATCTACGCCGACTCCATCGCTCCTTCCATGACGGCAGGCAAAACCCTGATGTTCGCGCATGGATTTAACA
>JAJYBW010000085.1 GCA_021778815.1 Acidobacteriota bacterium
TCGGTGAATGCGTCTGCATAGGGTGAGAAAATATCTCCCATGAGGAGAGCTTTGTGACCACGAAGAACTCTGAAATCCTTCCCCTGTACCGGCTGCGGACAGCCCCCCTGCGTCGCCAGATCGCGATTGCGGCCGTGCTGTCGGCGGCAGCCTGGCTGGATGTCGCCGCGTCCGCGCAAACCGCGCCATCGTCTGCACCGCCTCCTCCAGCGACCGCGACCACCTCGGCCGCTGCCAACGCGAACCAGCGGTCCGACAGCGCCATTGCCGAGGACATCAACTCCAAGCTGATGGCCAATAACACCCTGCGGCCGCTGGATTTAGGCATCTGGGTACACGATGGTACGGCCACCTTGACCGGCACCGTTCCCTCGCAGGAGTTGCGCACCGAAGCCGAAACCATGGTCAAGTCTGTCTCCGGCGTCAAGAATATCGACGACAAGATCACCCTCGGGACTCAGCCTGCAACCGCTCCAGGATTCTCCGGCCAGGCGGGTGGAAGCCCGGGTGCGGTGCATCCGGGTGACGCGCAAGGCCCACCCCCACCCCCTCCTCCCGCAGGCTATAGCCAGAATCAGAATGCCTCCTCGCCGCAGTCGCCGCATGCGGCTCCGCCGGTCTACGATTCGCAGGGCCATCCGGTCATGGTTACCGTCGCATCTGGAACGCCGATGTACGTGATCATGATGCAGACCATCGACACCCATCACACGGAACTTAACACTCCATTTACCGGAATTCTGGTGAAGGACATCGTGCTGGAAAACGGGGCCATCGCAATTCCGCGCGGTGCGCAGGTCATGGGTGCCGTGGTCGATGCTCGCGGACCTGGAAAGTTGAAAGGGCGACCGGAATTGGCGCTGCAGTTGACCGGCCTGAATGTCGCTAACACGCATTATCCGATGAGCAGCCACGTCTGGGCGCGCGGTGGGCCGGGTAAAGGCGGGCAGTCGGCGGCGAACATTGGCGGCGGCGCAGTCATGGGCGCACTTGTCGGCGGAGCTTTCGGTCGCGGTCCTGGAGCGCTGCTGGGCGGCCTGATCGGCGGCCTGGGCGGCGCTGGAGTTTCGTCGCTATCATCCGGACCGCGCATTATTGTTCCCGCCGAGTCGATCCTCACGTTTTACCTGAACGAGCCCCTGACGGTCCGCGAACCTACTGCCGGGCAGGTTCGGATGCTTGGTTCCCAGGTCCCACCTGCAGCGTATGGCCCCAGGCCGCGCGGATATTACGCTCCCGGTTATCCGCCCCCGCCGGGCCCAATCGCGCCGCCGCCCGGATACTATCCGCCCCAGCCGGCGTATTATGGGCCTCCGCCTGGAGGACCCCCGGGAGGCTACCCGTATTGAGGCGGTTTCGTGTTCTGGCGTTCACGCGCCGTGCCTCTCAGAGGAAGCGGCGGTGCATTTATACTGAAAGCACCATGTCCCCGGTGAAATTCAGGGGCTGAGTCAATCCCGTCCGGGGCATTGCTCCGGGTGTAAGGTCGTTGCCCGCTCATGATTCGTTTTCTTCAGCAAGACAGCCGCTTGGTCAAGGGCATTTTTATTGCACTCATTTCCATCACAGCCATTTTGATGGTGATCACGCTTGTTCCCGGCATCTTTCAAGACGCCGCGTCCACCCCCGACACGTATGCCATCGTCCATAGCGACAGCATTTTTGGCCGTATACTCGGCGACTCGACCGATGTGCATCTGGCGCAGGTGCAGCAAGTCGCCCAGCGCATGCAGCAGCAGAATCATTATCCCGACTTTGTATTGCCGTTTCTAATGCAGCGCGCCGGGCAGGCTCTGGTGGAGCGAGCTGTGCTGGTGCAGGAAGCCGGACGCATGGGTTTGACCGTGACGGATGCGGATGTCCAGAACGAGTTGATGCACGGTCCATTTGCACCCGCGCTGTTCCCCGGCGGCAAGTTCATTGGCGAAGAACGCTATGACGATTTTGTCCAGAACAATTTCAACATGTCTCGCAGCGATTTTGAGCAGCAGTTGAAGGAAGAAATCCTGATCAATCGTTTGGAGGCATTTATTACGGGCGGCCTCACGGTCCCGAACGCAAGCGTTCGTTCCGAGTATCTGAAGCAGGCGACCAAGGTGAAGTTTCAGTACGCCGTGCTGTCAGACGCCGAGTTGCGCAAGCAAATTACGCCGTCGGATGCCGAGCTGAAGGCATTCTTCCAGCAAAATGCAGCGCGTTACGCTAAGGCAATTCCTGAGACGCGTAAGGTGCAGTACGTTTCGTTCGCCCTGAACCAGGTTCCCGGCGGAGTACCTCAGGTGAGCGGTGCCGATGTGCAGCAGTATTACAACGAGCATCATCAGCAGTTCCAGGTGCCGGAAGAAGTTCGGGTGCGGCACATCCTCATTAAAGTTCCGACCAATGCCAATGCGCAGACGGTTGCGGCTGCCAAGGCAAAGGCAGAAGACATTCTGAAGCAGTTGAAGGCGGGCGGCAATTTCGACGAGCTGGCGAAAAAGAACTCGGACGATCCCGGCAGCAAAGCGCAGGGCGGGGAACTGGGTTTCATTCAGCACGGCGCGACGGTTCCGGCCTTCGACCAGGCCGCCTTCTCGCTGCAACCGGGCCAGCTCTCTCCAGTGATCCGCACCCAATTCGGCTTTCACATTTTGCAGGTGGAAGAGAAACAGCCGGCTCATCTCAAGTCCGTCGATGAAGTTCACGATTTGATTCTGGCGAACCTGACCCAGCAGGCACAGGCGAAGGCAGCCCAGGATTATGCTGCCAAGCTGCAATCGCAAGCGCAGCAGGTTGGATTGCAAAAGATGGCGGAGCAAAATCATCTGCAGGTCGTCACCACTGACCCATTACAGCAAAGCGGTGTGGTTCCCGGCCTGGCAGACGGTTCGCAGCTGTTGAAAGGCGCGTTCGCAACCAAGCCTGGCGCCGCCCCACAAAGCGCCTCCACCGGAGAAGGCTACGCAATCTATACGGTTCTGAACATTGTGCCAGCGCATGCACCCACGTTCGATGCGTACAAGTCGCATATCCTTGAAGATTTCCGCGACCAGCAAATCGCGTCCCTGCTGCATAGCCGTACCCAGCAGCTGGCGATCAAGGCGAAGGAAGAAGGCCTGGAGAAAGCAGCCAAGGAAGTCGGCGCGAATATCTTGACCAGCGATTTGGTGGACGGCAGCGGGCAGGTTCCCCAGCTTGGCGATATGTCCACTCAGGGAGCGGTCGCCTTTACGCTGCAGCCCGGCCAGTTGAGCGGGCCGATCTATACCGAGCGCAGCGGCGTGGTGCTGAAGCTTCTGGATAAGCAGGTGCCGACTGAAGCCCAGATCCAACAGAACATGGACGCCACCCGCGACAAGCTAGTGCAGCAGCGCCGCGAAACCGCGTTCGCCGTGTTTGCCAGCTCGCTGGAGCAGCGGTTTATCAAGCACGGCTTGATCCATTACAACAAGAAGGCGCTCGCCGGTACCCAATCCGGCATGTAGTCCACCGCATCCTGCACGAAAGAAGATTTTTGCGGAATGGAAGGTGTGGACTGCCCTTCCGGCGCGTCTTATAGGTAGGCGAGTTTTCGAGAAGGCATTGTGAGCTTTTCGATGTCCTAATACGGAGAAGCAATGCTTACCGAACGCGCTTCCGGCGTCCTTCTACATCTGTCTTCTCTGCCTTCCCGCGGCGGCATCGGCGATCTGGGACCTGCCGCCTACGCATTTGCAGATTTTCTTGCAGCGGCGAAGCAGCAATATTGGCAGGTGTTGCCGCTTAGCCCCACCGGCTTCGGCAACTCCCCGTACTCTGCGCTGTCTGCATTCGCAGGCAACCCCTTATTCATCAGCATTGAAAAATTGGTAGAAGAAGGTTGGCTCGCGGGCGATTGCCTTGACAGTCTGCCCGGCGCTGAGGGTCCTGCGGACTTTGAGCAGGCGTCGGCCTGCAAGAGGCCTTTGCTGGAGCAGGCGGCTGCAAACTTTCTTGACCGGGCATCGAAGAAAGCTCGCGACCGCTTTGACCTTTTCTGCGCCGACAATCGGCATTGGCTGGAAGGCTATGCCAGTTTTACGATCCTTCGGGCCATGTTCAACGGTGCTATCTGGTCCGCGTGGCCAGCCGAATATGTACATCGCGTTCCGGAGGCGATGGAAAAGTTTCGCGCCGAGCATGACCGTGAGCGAACCGTGCAAAAGGTTATCCAATTTTTCTTCCAGGAACAATGGATGCAGTTGCGTGCCTACTGCGCGGAGCGAAAGATCCGCTTCATCGGCGACATGGCGATCTTCGTCAACTACGACAGCGCGGCCGTCTGGATGCGTCCGGAGATTTTTGAGCTGGACGAGAACAAGAATTCTCTCCATGTGGCCGGCGTTCCACCGGATTACTTCAGCCCCACCGGGCAGCGATGGGGCAATCCACTGTATCGCTGGGATGTGCTGTCCAGTTCCAATTTCGACTGGTGGGTGGCGCGTTTCCGTCGCGCGCTGGCGCTCTGCGACATGCTCCGGCTCGACCATTTTCGCGGCTTCGAATCTTACTGGGCCATACCGGCGGAAGATCAGACAGCCATTCGCGGCCGCTGGATGAAGGCTCTGGGGAACGAGCTTTTTTCGCATGTGTATAAGGAACTCGGCGACCTGCCTCTGATTGCGGAAGACCTGGGCGTCATCACTCCAGAGGTGGAGCGCATGCGGAAAAGCTTCGGCATGCCGGGGATGCGAGTCATGCAATTTGGCTTCAGCGATCGTGGGGCACATCTTCATCTGCCGCATCGCTGCGAAGAAAACATGGTCATCTACACCGGCACCCACGATAACAACACCACTCTGGGCTGGTGGCACCACACCAGCGAAGCAGAGCGCGCCGCAATTGCTGCCTACCTCCACCCTGGGGATGACGGAATTGTGTGGGCCATGATGCGCAGTGCAGCCGCCTCGGTTGCCCGACTTTGCCTGTTTCCCATGCAGGACGTGCTGCAATTGGACACGGAGGCACGCATGAACACGCCCGCGCAGCCAGAGGGAAATTGGGGCTGGCGCTATCGCCAGGACGCCCTGCAGCCGTGGATCATGGAAAAGCTGGCAGCGTTAACTGAGGTGACGGATCGCGACGGCTGGGTCGACCCTGAAATCACTCCCGTCGCGGAAATCGCACCCTAGGGATGCGATGTTGATACCCTGACCAGTCAGGTTTCAGTCCTCACGGCACCGCTCGCACGGCTTACAATAGCAACATCCAACCCTTTCCAAGGAGAACCGATGCCCCTTACTGGAGAAGCCATCCGCATGATGAATTACGCCGACGATATCGGCACCACGCTGCGTCGCCTGCTGGTGGTGCTGCCCTCTCTGCCTGCGGAAGAACGGAAGCGCGTTCGCGACTATATGATGCAGGTCGAGCCAACTGTGGCCGACGTACTCGCCGCCCTGGAAGACAAAAAATAGCGCCATCGCGCGAGCGATTCAATGCGGGCTCCCGGTTGGCGGCAAATAGGGGTGCTTCAGCGAGTCGCTCGCCAGGGTGACAGCGCCAGAGGTGTCGTCGTGGGTTTCGATCGCCTCTCGATACTGGTTGATGGCGCGGTCGCGCTGCCCGGAGGCGTCGAATATTCTTCCCAGCTGCAGATCACTCCAAACCTCAATCCACTTAGGAACGCCATCGCCGTTCAACGCGGCTCGAAACGCGTCCTCCGCTGCCTGGTAATTTCTCTGGCCAAAATACACTTCTCCCAGTCGATAGCTGGCCAGTGAACTGGTGGCGTCGAGCGCCAGCGCCGCGCGATACTCCGCGATCGCTCCCGCGTCATCGTTCGCCGCCGCCTTCGCCATCCCGCGCAATATATGCACTCGCACCTGCAAGGCATCGTCGTTTCGTAGCAGCCAGCGTTGCGGATCGAGCGAGACCTTGCGCGGAATACCAAACGTATCGATAGTGAACTGGGTCTGCGGACCCATCACGTCCACCCGCTTCGTCACCGTCTTACCCTCCGTCTCCACCTGCACCTCGACCGGCATCTGGAACAGGTCCAGGTCCTCATCAATTTCACCCACGGTGCGGAATCCCTGATTGTTGCCCAGCCGGTAGAGCGTCCACTTATCCTGCAGCGTCGGTGCGCTTGTGTTATTCAGCCATTGTGTAAAAAACGGTCTCAAATTCTCGTGCGAAGCCGCTTCAGCAATCTGTTCAAACTTTGCCGAGGAGACGGATTTGTCTGGCTCCGAAAGAACCTCGTGAAGCGTCTGCTGGAACGCCGCATCGCCAATCTGCCATCGCAGCATGCGGAAGATCATCGCTCCTTTGTCGTAGGTCATGGCCTCAAACTCACGCGAGTATTCCGGATATCGGGCCACATCGGCCAAAGGAACACCGTTGAAGGCAAGCGCGCTGGCGGAAACGTTCAGGATTGCATCCGCTGCGACTCCCGGCGTGGCTGTTCGACGAAGGTATTCAAGCTCTGCATAGCGACACATGCCGTTCGTGATCCACGCGTCGTTGGGCGACGCCGGACTGACTTCCTGCGCCCACCACTGGTGGGCGATGGTGTTTATCAGTAGCCGAGCGTAATCCGAGGTTTCAAGCTGATTGCCGGCAATCGCCGCAATCTCCGGCGCTGAGACTGCAGGGAGAGTATCGTTCGGCAACTCCACGATATTCAATTCGCCGCTGCCAGCCGGACCAAATTGTGCAGCGAGTTCGCCGTATTGCTTTGCGGCGGTCGCAGCAATTTCCTGACCGGAAGGCTTCGCCGCATCGCTATCCACGCCCGATTCGTGCGCGATTTGATACACGCCAATGTGTGATCCAGGGGTCTCAACCGGCAGCTGAAATTTCCCCGCGATCACGGTTCCCGGAAAAGCCGGGTGCGGCCAGTTGAAGTCAAAGATCGTCTGTCCGTTCGCGTCCGGGTGAGGCGATCCGGTGAGTCCACTCGCGACCACATGGTCGCCGGTTGGCACATGTACGTGCATCTCCGCCGTGAAACGCTGGCTGCCATCGCCGACCACGGGAAACCAATCTGCGCGATATAGAAGGTAGCTGACTGGCTCGCCAATCGAAGCCAGATGAAGTCCGCTACCGGGCGTCGCGTTGAACACGCTGCTATAGGCAAACGTCCATGCGGCCTTGCTGCCCGGAGTGAGGTCGCCGGCAGGCGTGACGGTAATCTCCCCACCGCTTCGGGTCACGCTCAAACTCTTGCCCGAACCATCCGTCACGCTGGCGACGTGCAATGCCGGACTCAATTGGAATTCGACCTTGGCTAGATTTTGCGACGTCGTGAACTCCACGCGGGTTTTCGCGCTGAGGGCATGATGGGCCGGATCCAGGCTCACGTCGATGGAGTAGCCCCGAATTTGAACGCCAGTCTTCTCCGTCGCTGGTTGTGCGGATTGTGCGGTCGCAACTTGCAAGAGAATCCCGCACAGAAGTGCTGCCATCCTCTGCGAGAAACGCAGTCGAGATTTCCATACTCTCGGCAAGGTTCTCACCCAGGCATATCCGCGGTGTGCGAGTCAGATTGGATTGGCCAATGCTCGACCTCCCCTCGATCCAGAAAATCCAGCACCCAGGCAGCGGCGCGGTCGATGGCCGTGCGCTCTGGAACGCATCGGGACTGAATCTCTTCCGGAGTTTGGATCATGTTGTGTGCAGAAAGTTGGGCCGCGGTCGACTCCCAATGGAGCGTCGTCCTCACGCTTTTCAACTCCTCAATCATCTCAGACCTATAGCCAGTTTCTTCAAGTAATGGTTGAAGTGTGCGGATGACGTTCTGCGGCGTGAAATCGTCCTGAATCAGCTCCGGAACAATGCGATCGCCTGCGATCAGATTCACCATGGCAACGTGCGGCAAATCCACCAACCGGCTCGCAATCGCGTAGCTGAAGTCCGACAGCCGATAGACCGCGATAAACGGGTTCCCGATCAGTGCTGCCTCCACCGTTGCCGTGCCGCTGGCCACCACGCTGGCACGTGCGTGAAACAGCGCAGCCCGCGCATCCTCCACTACGTGGATGGGAATATCAATTCCGCTGCCTTCGCTTTGACATTGCGCGACCATCCGGCGCACCCACTCTGGATCGAGCGTGGCGGCGGCAGGCAACAGAAATTCATACGACGCTCCCAGCCGATTCGCCGCTGCGGCCATCACTGGAAGATTGTGCCGCAATTCCTTGCCGCGACTCCCCGGCAGCAATGCGATCCATTCTTTTGCCGGATCCAGTTTGTATTGGCCGGCGTATTCCTTGCGCGAGATCGTCGGCAGCGGCAAATCAGCCAGTGGGTGGCCCACAAATTCCGCATCCACGCCGCGATCGCGGTAGTATTTTTCCTCAAATGGAAAGATGACGAGCATTTTGCTCACCCGCTCCCGTACCCAACGCACCCGATATTGCTTCCACGCCCAAAGCTGCGGACTGACAAAATACACCACAGGAATGCCCGACCGTTTCAATTCTTTTGCCAGTCGAAAATTCACGTCCGGAAAATCAATCAGCACCGCCAGGTCCGGCTTGCGAGCACGAATACTTTGCACCAGCCGTCGATACTCCTTGTAAATGCGCGGCATGTGGCGCAGCACTTCTGTGATGCCCATGACCGCAATGTCTTCGGCCCGGACGATGCGCTCGCACCCCGCCGCCTCCATCGCCGTTCCACCGAGGCCAAAGAACTCGGCGTCCGGCCGCAGCGCGCGCACCGCCTCCATCAGCATGGCGCCGTAGCGTTCTCCGCTGGCCTCACCCGCGGAGATAAAAATTTGTGGAGTCGAAGGCATGGCGGATTGGGTCAGTCGCCGGGCACAGCAAGGGGATCGCCGGTGCGAATGGCCTCGTCTGGAATCTCCTGATCCTTATATTGCAAGCGGTAAAGCTTCCAATATAGTCCCCGCTGCGCCAGTAGCTCCTGGTGGGTGCCAATCTCGCGCAGCTGGCCTTTGTGCATCACCAGGATTCGATTCGCCGTCTGAATCGTCGACAGTCGATGCGCCACCACCACGGACGTGCGGCCCGTCACCAACCGGGTCAGTGCCGAACGCACCCGCAATTCGGTATCTGTATCGACGCTGGAGGTGGCCTCGTCGAGAATCAAAATCCGCGGATTATGCGCCAGCGCGCGCGCAAAGTTGATCAGCTGCTTTTGCCCGGTAGAAAGCGTGCTGCCCCCTTCCCGTACCGGCTCCTGGAATCCATCGGGCAGCGATCGAATGTAGTCGCCGACATTCACCTGGTCGGCGGCGCTTTCAATTTCTTCTTCCGTGATGCGTTCCGTTCCCAGACGAATGTTGCTGGTGACAGTGCCGGTGAACAGCACTGGATCCTGCAGCACCACGGCAAATCGCCGGCGAAGTTCCTGCACATCCCAGTCGCGTACGTCGATGCCTTCAATCAGGATTGCGCCGCGCTGCACATCGTAAAACCGCATCATCAGGCTGCTCAGCGTGGTTTTTCCGGCGCCGGTATGCCCGACAATCGCCGCCGTCTCTCCCGGCTCAATCGTAAAGCTGACATCGCGCAGCACCCACTCCACATCTTCTTTTTCCGGCGTCGAGCTGGTTCGCAGACGCTCGCGCATCGCGTCATCCAGCCGCTGATAGGTGAACCACACGTGGCGGAATTCAATCCGGCCGGAACCGTCCCCAACCGCCGGGTTCGCCGGCGAAACAATCTCCGGCGGCGTATCCAGCAGCTTGAAGATGCGTTCACTGGCGGCCATCGCTGCTTGCAGAATGTTGTATTTGTCGCTCAAGTCCTGAATCGGACGGAAGAAGCGCTGCGAGTACTGGATGAAGGCGACCAGCACGCCCAGCGTCACAACGCCGCGCAGCACCCCACCGCCACCCCGCCAGATAATAATCGCCACCGCAATCGAGCTGAGAATTTCAACCACCGGATAATACAGCGCATACGCCATAATGGCGTCTTTGAACGCCTTCATGTGCTGGCGATTGACCTTCTCGAAATCCTGAAACGCGCGCTCTTCGCGATTGAACAGCTGCACCACGCTCATCCCGCTGACATGCTCCTGCAGGTAGGAATTGATCCGTGCAATGGCCGTGCGAATGCGGCGATACGACTCGCGAACAAACTTACGAAAGATCTGAGTCGCAATCACAATCAACGGGATGACGGAGAATGCCAGCAGCGCCAGCCACCAGTTCATCCGCAGCATCACGAACACAATGCCGGCCAGCACCAGCACATCCTCAAAAATCGACACCACGCCGGAGGTGAACATTTCGTTCAGCGCATCCACGTCGTAGGTGACCCGCGTCACCAGCCGCCCGGTCGGGTTGCGATCGAAGAAGGCGATATGCATTCGCTGAATGTGGCGGAAGATCTGGCTGCGCAGGTCGTACATTACCTTCTGGCCAGTCCACTGCATCAGGTAGGTCTGGATAAATGCCAGGACATAAATAAAGATCAGTGAGCCCAAATAAATCCCGGCAATCTGCGTGATGCCGGTCATGGGGTTGTGGCTGAGATGGCGCGTCCAGAAGGAGTTGTGTGTGGCGGCCGAACGCGTCATGTACAGGTCAACCGCGACCTTGGTCAGGTAGGGTCCCAGCACATCGGCCAGGGCTGTAAACAGGATGGCGACCAGCGAAATGCCGACCTGCAACTTGTAGGGTTTCAGATAGACCAGCAACCGCCGCATCAGGCGACTGTCGTAAGCCTTGCCGATAACGTCGTCGTCTTGCTGTGGGGTACTTTGTTTGGGGTCTGCCATGCGACACTGCTATTGTACGAAGTTTCCGCCCATTCTCCGCATACGCGCCGAACTATGCCTGTACACCTGTCGATGAGATCGCGACCACAGTCGATGCAAAATCTTGCGCCCGCACTTGGCATTTACGTCTCGATTCCGTTCTGCCGCGCCAAGTGCAGTTACTGCAACTTTGCCTCCGGTGTGTACGGCGCGGATCGCATGGCTGCGTACGTGGAAAAATTAACGGCGCAGATTCGTCAAGCTC
>JAJYBW010000086.1 GCA_021778815.1 Acidobacteriota bacterium
CCGTCGATGGGGTCGATCGGGAATTCGCTGATGGATGAGCAGGCCCAACTTCGTCAGGCGAAGCACCAGCATCATCAGAGCGGCAACGATGCAGATAAAGATCAGCAGGATCCAGACTCCGGGAATGTGCATACGGTAGGATTATCACGGCTTGAGGCTCACGCACGGCATCCTATTGGAGTGCCCATCAACTTATGGAGCTTTTCATATTCTTGGAATGATGGATCACCTTTCAATTCGACGCGAATCGTATACGCAGGCATTGATAGCTCCGTTCAGACGTAGCGTTTTGCGTCACGCACCTTCGAGCCTAGCGAATAACAAGCGAATGTCAAATGACTTGCGCCTTTATGGGACGGACAGAGATTATTCCTTTTTTGTGAATTGCTGCTCAAACGGATTGCTTGACTACACTAATACGTTATGCAGTCATGCCCCAATTTACTATTAGACCCGGAGATTCAGAGTGGGCGCCCCGCGATTTGGCCGGTTCACCATCCGGGGGTGTGGGGGTGTCTGTGCTCGCCGCATGGGTCTACCACAACAAAAGGCGGACACACTGAGATTTTTGGGGTATTGTTTGGGGTATTTATCGCTAGATAAACTGCAAGCTGTTGATTCTACGTGTGTGTTGGCTCCTCAGGGAGACTCGAACCTGCCTCCCTTCGGTTAACATCTAGAGATTTGCCTTGCCCAACGTTGCTCGTTATTGCTAGATCTGCTTACTTTAAAATTTTTTCTGCGATTCATTCACCGGGAAAGCTGTAGGGACTGCCCGCTTGTACCTGACTTTTTAGCAGTTCTCCTACAAAAGTCCCACGCCATTCGCTGAAAAAGCTGGAAGCGAGCAAACATGCCCTTGCCAGTTTTCGCGCCGGGCGTCGTGCGCTTGCTGTGGCGCGGGTTCTCACCCCGCGATTTCGTCCCTCTATGGGCCGTACTGCAATGCTTGTCTGTAAATGCAGCCGGTCGGCATAGCGAGATAGCTTCTCGAAGCTCACGTGCGAGATTTAGCCCTGAAGCAGGCTGCTTACCGGCGGCTGGTACTCGTCCAGAATATCCAAAAGCTGAGCCTGCGTGTAGCCCCTGGCCCGCACATACTCAAGGATCGCGGACAGAATCTCCGACTTGATTTTCAGCGCGCGGACTTCGGAAGAAGAGAAGCCCACGGCCCGTGGCAGTTCTCACGGATTCCGCGCTTATCTGCGGTCGTCAGGTCGGCCGCCCAAACTGGTCCGATCACCTGAAGCAGTGCTTCGGTTGACATGCACGTACAGCCGACCTTGGGCACTACGGTAACCCATCGAAATTCAGCAGTGGCAAAGTTTTCGGAAGGATCACGGATGCGCGGATTCAAATCGATCGTCGTTGCAGCAGCGTGACTTGTGCCGTTCGTCCAGCTTCCAAAAGCTGGAGCGCAGATATCGATCCAGTTCGGCGCGCCACCCCCGTGCCCGTATAGCTACTACAACTACGCGCCCTATGCGTGCGCTCCGCCGAGGTATTACGGGCCGGGATATTTTTACAACGAAATTTTCCTGGGAGTGGGACCGTGGGCATATTGGGGTTACAACCACGGATGGGGCAGCTATCGTTTCCGCGGCCCAGGAGGCGGGCGATACTATCCGCACTCGGGGTATTATCCCGGGCGTCCCCCAAGGGGCGGATACCCTCCGTATCACCGGCCGCCGAACTACGGCAGGCCGCCATATCACGGTGGACATCCTCCGAATAACGGTGGCAAACCTGGCTACAATGGCGGCGGAAAACCGCCGAATCATGGTGCTGGCAAACCGCCGAGCGGTGGAGGCGGCGATGGAGGTAGGCCCCCGGGTGGAGGCGGTGGAGGTGGAAAACCGTCCAGTGGTGGTGGCAGATCTTAAACGGTAATTGTTGGTCGGAATGCGAATAGCCGGCGGCGGGGCATAGATGCTCTGCCGCTTTCTATTTGGGTACCTTGAGCGACTCGAGTACGCCAATAGGATGGCTGCTCGCTGAGAGTCCAACGCGAGCGGGGTTGCCGCTTCGCATTGAGATGGGCGGAGCGGCTCGGGGAGCGGCCGACGAATTCCAAACTTTGTGACCTGGATTGCGCAGGGCAAAGAGGCTTGCGGGACTGGAAGGCAGTCTCGCGGAATCTTTTGCGCTTTACCTGGTGTTCGACGCAGGCCGTTTGTGCGACTTCGGGGTGTTTTCTGTGATGTTGTCAGACGTCGCCGGGATGTTCCAGCCGCGGATATGCAGGGTTAGATTCTGGGTGGCCGTCGCGGGAAGGTCGATGGTGATGGATTGTTCCTCGCCCGGCAATAGTGAAATATAGTTGTCACTGAAATAGGCAGGCAACACTTCAGATCCATCGGCAGCAAATACTCCAAGCTTGGTATTGAGTGCGACGACGACGTCAGTATTCTTCAGATCGACGACGATACGGCGTTGTTCAGCGGGGTTGTTGGCCGCGCCTTGCAGATTCGCAGTGATGGAAATCTTTGCCGGTGGTAATTGGTTCAGTGCACGATAGCCCGCGTCCGAGGCCGCCCGCCAATAGAAGTTCCGCGAAAGAATCTGGCCATTGGATGCGTGCAACTCCAACCGCACAAACACAACTTTGCCATCAGTCATCAGGGGCGCGATGTCGAGATTTTGTGCCCGAGCGATGTCATCGGCTGGCGCGTCCAGAAACGATTCGCTGTGCAGGAGCAGCTTGCTGTCGACGCCGTAGACGTCGGCGGTGACTTTTAGTCCGTGGAGACCATCTCTCGTGGTGTTGACGACTGCGACGTCGTTGTTGGATAGATCGAGTTGAACATGGACCGGCTCGCAGGCTTTCTTTGTTCCGTAATACGAGGCTTGCGTGTCGTAGTCGGAGCTGAGGATGCCCCACAAAGTACTGGGCCACGCGGGTTGGGTCATCCATAACAGACGACCGCCATTCGGCGCCCATAGGTGGGCATTGAAGCCTTCGAAGATGGCGCGATAGTCAACGTAATTCATCATCTGAGCCTTGCGCTCGTAGTCTTCCAGGCTGCTGCCGATTCCAAATTGAGCTTGCAGGTGCTGATTCAAGGCATCGTGGGGATGCCAGTTGTGATAGGCCCAATCATCGGTGATGGGCCAGCGATCGACTTTGGGAATCCAACGGGAAAACCATTCCAGCGTAGGTAAGGAGGGGGTGCCGATCTCGACGGCAAAGCCTTGATCAATCGTCGTGTAATAATCGGCGGGATTTTCGTAGGAATAGGGTCCACTGTTGAGCAGGTTCACTCGGTTCGAACTAGGCGAGTAATAACGCGTGCCGTCGAGAGAGTGGGTCAGCTGAATCAGTCCGCGGTTGATGATCGGCTGCGGAACGCCTTCATTACGACCGCACCACATCACGATGGAAGGATGATTGCGGTAGCGCAGAATTGTGTCGCGAGCATTGTTGAGGAATAGCTGCGGGTCTTCGGCCTCGCCGTTGGAGTCCTGGGTCACTTCCCAGAAATCGTTCCAGACCATCAGGCCGTATTTGTCGGCCAGATCATAGAAGTTCTGTTCCGTGTTCTGTCCCTGCCAGTTGCGGATGATGTTGAGATTGGCATCGCGATCGTAACGGAAGAACGGCTCCAGGTGCGCGCGCGAGATGCGCTTGCGGGAGTCGTCCATGCCCCAGCTTCCGCCGCGAACCGCGATGCGGATGCCGTTGACTTTCAAAATGAGGTAGGGAGTTGCGCGCGTGTCCGAGGCGGTCCGCAACGCAGTGGAAGCATCGTCGCCAGCGGTGATGGAGGCAGCCCAGCCGCCGGAAACCTGCCGCATGCCTTCATGAGTGACATCCACCTGGGGTTTGGTTGCAGAGCGCCCCACCGTCGGATCGTAATCCACGCGACGCAACGCGCCGGAGTGATCGAGCAGGCTCAACTCGTAGGTGACTTCGCGAACGCCGAATTGCAATTTCTTTTCGTTGGAGGTTCCGCTGTTCGTGGCAAAACGAAGTTGCAGATGGTACAGCTCTGGCTTGCCATAGCCATTCGGCCACCACAGCCGCGGATGGTCCAGGTGCAGTTGGGCGAATTCCGTCGGGGAGAGAAGGATCGTGTGTTCTCCCGGAGGAATTATCAACTCCTTCTGCACGACGACGCCTTCAAACGAAGCGGTGAGAGTTCCGTGCACAGGCTGGTCTGAAACATTTTTCAGCGGAACATTGACGGTGATGTCGGCTTGCGTGATATCCGGCAGCGGCAAGTGCGTGATGACCTGCGGATCTTCTATCGCGACTGGTCCGGTCGCGACCAGGTGAACATTCTGCCAAAGCCCGGTATCGCGATCGTGCATGGGAGGAACCCAGTCCCATCCTTCTGTTGCCATAAACGTCGGGCCGTCAATTGCCATGGCGCCGCCGTTCAATCCTGCTCCGAAGGCGATCGATTGCACATTGGGAATGCCCGGATGCGGCGCGGGCGAGAGCAGGATAGCGAGCGCGTTCTTTCCATCGGCGCGCAAGATGTGGCTCACGTCGAAAACACCGCGGATGAAGGCACCCTTCATCGAGCCGAGGTGCTGGCCGTTGAGCCACACTTCAGCTTGATAGTTGATGCCGTTGAGAACCAACGACACATGCGAATCGTGGGCAGCGGGGGGCGATTTAAATTCGGCGCGATACCAATAGCTCTGTCGGTTCAGACTCTCTGGGATATCGAGATTGTTCAATCCGTAGTCGGGATCGGGATACATGCCGCGCGCAATCATGGTGGTCAGCACCGTGCCCGGTACAGTTGCCGCCAGCCAATCGCTGGTGTTGAATCCGGACGTCGAGAGGCTCTCCGGTGTTGCGGAAACTTTGGGCGCAGCGGCAAGTTTCCATCCCCCTTCGAGCACCCAATCGGAGCTGCCGGCGGGTTGCAATGCAGTCTTCGCGGGCGGCAGCGGTTCCGCCTTGGGTTCACTGAACGGCGCGTTGCGATGGGGAAGTGTGGCCGGATCCTGCGGCGCGGTGTTGCCGACAAACTGGAGAACTTGCAGCGCCCACGGCTTGGATCCTTCCTCAAACGCAATCAACGGGAAGTCGGGCCTTTGGGCGGCGAGCGCCGCGATGGCCCGCCCGGAGAGTGCTTCGCGGGTCAGCGTCAACCAAGCGATGCGTCCACCGAAGTGTTCGCAAAAAGCTTCAATGCAAGGCGACTCCACGGGCGCCATCATCAGTTGCGGCTGGAGCGGGCCAGCCTGGAGCGGGCCGTGCGCTACTTCAACTCCATCGACGTAGAGGCGGGCCTCGCTGCCTTCGAAGGTGGCCGCGAGCAGATGCCAGCCGGATAGATTGACCGGGCTGGTCGCGCGAACAGCGTGGCCGCGCCCGAAACGCAACTCCGGCAAGCCATCGACGATGGCGAAGAAGCGGGAATCTTCGTCGCGCGCATCGCCGGCTCCTGCAATCAACGTGGGCGCGGTTGGCGGCGGCGAAAACTCAACCCATGCAGAAAGCGTCCAGGGAGCATTCGCTTTCAGAATCGGATCGGCCGCCGGTAGAGGCTTGGTCAGTCCAATGCCACCCTGGAGAAAGTGTCCGCTGTAGGGTCCATAGCTCTCGGGAAGCACGGTCAATCCGGGAGCTTTGATGGTTTGAGCAAAAAGGCAGGGAACTGTAGCGAGAATTATGGCCACCAGCGAAATGACGGCCGCTGATAGTTTGGATCGATCGGAGAGGCGCATGAAAGCAAGCTTCATAGGTGGGCCGCAGTAACTAAGAGACATTGTATAAGCCGCAGATTGCTGCTGAGGTGATGGATTCGAGTGGTTGGGGTGAGAGACATTTTTTGGATCCTGTTTTGCGTGAGTGCAGGCGTTTAGCGGCGTATGCTGGATTGAAAGCCAAGAAACCATCGCTGCACCGGGAATCCGGCAGGTTTCCTGCGCTGTGAAATGCGATGATTGAAAGGGAAGCACAGTGTTTCGCTCACTGGAAATTATGAAAACCTCTACCAAAGACGATGTTTCGACGATTGTCCGTCGTGCGGTGCTCGAATGCCTTGCCGTCCATGGATCTCGCCAATCGACTGCAGAAGATCCGCTGGAGATTTTTAACTCGCACGAGACGAACGGGCTGAAGGAAGAGATTCTGCGAGTCGGCAAGAAGCTGTGGGAGAGGCAGTATGTCGACGGGAATGGCGGCAATATTTCTGTGCGCGTGTCGCCGCAGTATGTCTTGTGCACACCAACACTATGCAGCAAAGGCGACCTTTGTATGACAGATTTTTCGCTGGTCGATTTGGAGAACCGCCAGATATGCGGCGATCGTCCGCAAACCAGCGAGATTCTGCTCCACCTTGAGATTTACAAAGCGGTGCCCGCGGCGAAAGCGGTCATTCACTGCCATCCGCCGTATGCCACTGCGCACGCTGTGGCCGGAGTTGTGCCGCAGGGGAATCTGATTCCGGAACAGGAAGTTTTTATTGGTCCGGTGGCGCTGGCGCCCTATGAAACGCCGGGGACGCGCGCCTTCGCGAAAACTGTGCTGCCCTATGTGAAAGATCACAACACGATTCTGTTGGCGAATCACGGCATTGTTTGCTGGGCGGACACGGTGACCCATGCGGAGTGGTATGTCGAAGTGGTCGACACGTACTGCAAAACCGTGATGATTGCTTCGCAACTGCGGCCGAAGTTGAACGAAATTCCTCCAGATAAGATCGCGGACTTGCTGGCTATCAAGAAAAAACTGGGACTACCCGACCCGCGATTGAGCAACAGCGCTGAGTTGGTAGAAACGCCTGCGGTCGAGACGCATTCGGTCGTTGCTCCGGCCAGAAAAATGAGCAATTCCGAGACGGATGAATTGATCCGTCGCCTGACTGCTGAAGTTGATTCCTTTCTTCAACGGAGTGAGTGACGCACGCTGAAAGCCGCACGCGGTGGTATTCAAGCGTCGCATGTCGGCTGGGTAGGCGGCAAAATGCCAAGGGGCGAATCCTCTTGCGAGAACTCGCCCCCGACGCTCCGAATTTTCGAAGATTCGATGTTCGGCGATCGGATCACAACTCTATCATCCCGGAGCTGCCGAGAGACTGCAGGCGAACCTGCATTTTCTGGAACTGCCGTTCAGTCTGGTTGTAAGAGCTTTCTCTTGGCCGCCGCCTTCAGTTGCCTGAAGTGAGTTTCGTTGCCGATTCTCTGGCTGGCTTCGATTCTGCTCTCTTCTCTGAAAGATTTCTCTTTCGTTGTCACTGAGTATTGCACGGAAAATTCTGGTTGCAGCGGATATATTTCGGTGCAAATCTCGGTCGAACGGTGCAAAAAAGCCCTATTTTCTTGTCGCTAAACCAACCCGAAATAAGCCCCCTTACGCCCACTCTCCCTGGCGCATCAGCGGTTCGGCAACGCCTGTTTCGGTAATACCGTCGATATCGAGTTTTCCGGATCCGATCATCCAGTCGACGTGGATCAGGCTGTCGTTCGCGCCCTTCGCGGCGAGTTGTTCCGGCGTCAAGGTATCTCCGTCGCGCAAGCAGGAAGTGTAGGCCTGACCCAGTGCAATATGCGAGGCGGCATTCTCATCAAACAGCGTGTTCAGGAATAACAGGCCGCTGGCGGCGATGGGTGAGGAGTGCGGTACCAGTGCAACTTCACCCAAGCGGCGGGCACCGTCATCGGTGTCGATCAGACGCTGTAGCACTTCCTGGCCTCGGGTGGCGCGTGCTTCGACGATGCGGCCTTTTTCAAATCGCACCTGAATACCGTCAATCATCGTGCCCTGGTGCGACAGCGGTTTGGTCGCTGTCACTACGCCGTCCGCGCGATCTTTGTGCGGCGTGGTGAAGACTTCTTCTGTGGGCATGTTGGGAATGCAATAGAGTCCGTTGCCGGCTGTGGTTCCGCCGCCCATCCAAAGGTGATCGTCCGCCAGGCCGAGGCGGAAATCGGTGCCGGGTCCGCGATATTGGAGCGCGGAGTAACGCTTCTCGTTCAATCGCGCAGCGCGTTGCTGCAGGCCGGCATCATGGGTCTTCCATGCTGCGACTGGATCGTCGGCGTTGATGCGTGTCGTATAGAAAATTGCGTCCCACAATTTCGCAAGCGCCACGTCCGCCGCTTCTTCGGGGAACATAGCGGCGGCCCAGGCCGGAGTTGCACTGGCTACGATGGTCCAATTAATTTCATGGCGCGTGATCAATTCAAGCGCAGGTCGATACGCCTGGGACACGGCGCGATTGGCGCGACCTACTTTCTCCGAATCTTCATTGGAAAGCAGGGTTGGATTGCCGCCTGCGATGGCCAGACGTGCCGCTCCGCTCTTGAAGGCTGCGCCCATGCCGTCGTACAACCACTTGGCGGCGTGGTCGAAGCTCTCATCGGAGGCAAAGTGGTAGCGCATCAAGGCGGCTTCATCGTCACTGTAAAGCGTGGTCACCAGGGAAGCGCCGGCGCGGTAGGCTTGCTCGGTGATGCGACGTGCCAGCGGCAGGGAATCCAGTGATGCGGTCATCACCAGTTCCTGTCCTGCGCGCAAGCCCAAGCCAACCCGCACAGCAACCTCGGCCAACAGGTTGAGTTTCTGTTCGTGGGTTCGTTGTTCGGTGATGACTGCGGTTTCGCTCATACGTATTGATCCCCTCATGGTCTAGTCAGATTCTAATTCGATGGGTGATTGATCGCACGGCCGCTCGCCCAAGGTAACCGGGTCTCGTCATTGTGATAAGTGGTGCAGGCGCCGGCCGTGGTGGTGTGGAGCGCGCGGGTGTATGCGCGCCAATCTTCGCGTCAATGATCTCGACCATGCTTTCGAATTGTTCCAGCACGCGATCGACAGCCACTGCTTCAACATGGCATTCATTCGCGTGGACCCGCTCCTTGACTCCGTCCGCCATGACTCCCGATACGCCGATCTACTGACACGCATGCATCAGCAGACTGATCGTGTCTTGGAGATTGCCAAGTAAAAGAGGCATCAATCCCGCGATCAGCCGCGGGTATCCAATCAGCGCATCGCCGATGCGCGATTTGAGGATTACCCCCCGTTTACTCAAGACCCATTTCTTTCTGGCAGAAAGTCTGTAAGAGAAGAAAGACCTGACCTGAAATATGTTCTTTCAAGCCATGGCCCGAGAGCCAGATCTTTCCGTCCTATCTCTATAAATCAGGAAGAGAAACAGACCCACGGGGAATAGACAAGGCCATATGGCGCAGAAGGTGGCGCGGGTTTGATTCCCTGTCTGACGCCGGTGGCGCGGGTCTCGGGTCAAAACGCGGAGTCAGCCCTGACCCCTGATGGTAAACTGGCTCGTCGTCTTGAAAGCCAAATTCATATCCTGTTCGGATTCACTTCTTGGGCTTATGCCGTACCCGGTTGCGGCGTGAATTGCGGGGGCTGAGAAATGTACCCACATCGGCGTGATTTTCTGAAGATCATCGCAGGATCGGGGATGCTCGCCCTGACTCCCCGCTGCGTGGAAGCTGAGGAACAGGTTGCGCGCGCCACGCGGGGAACGCCGCAACCGCGAATCAAAGATATCAGCGTGATTGAATGCGAGCCCGACGGCGCCCGCTTGACGGTGGTGAAGATCACCACGGATCAGCCCGGACTGTACGGCTACGGTTGCGCCACATTTACGCAGCGGGCCGACTTAGTGAAGCCCGCGGTCGAAAAGTATCTGAAGCCCTTTCTGCTGAATAAGACGACGGATCGGATCGAAGATATCTGGCAGTCCTGCTATGACAGCTCTTATTGGAAGAACGGTCCCGTGCTGAACAATGCTCTCAGCGGCATCGATCAGGCGTTGTGGGACATCAAGGGGCGGCAGGCTGGAATGCCCGTCTATCAACTGGCCGGCGGGAAATGCCGCGAGGCCGCCGATTGCTATGCCCACGCCAGCGGCGTCGAGTTTCAGGATGTGGTCGAGAGCGCGAAGAAGTACATGGCACAAGGCTTCCGTCACGTCCGCGTTCAGGTGGAGCTTCCCGGGATGGCAGGCTATGGCGCGGCACAGTCGAGTGACAAACGCCCCAAGGCCCTCCATGATCAGCCAGTATTCGTGCCAGCCGATGCCATGCGCCGCAATTTGAAGCTGCTTGATGTCTGCCGTCGTGAACTGGGCGACGAGGTGGAGTTACTGCATGACATGCATGAGCGCCTGACACCCAATGAGGCGGTACAGTTTTGCAAGGAAGCCGAGCAGTATCGAATGTTCTTTCTTGAAGACCCACTTTCACCGGAAGATCTTGGGTACTTCCAGCAGATTCGACAGAATTGCGCTACCCCGATTGCCATGGGCGAGCTCTTTAATAACCCGCATGAATGGCAGCCGCTGATAGAAGGACGCCTGATCGACTACATCCGCGTGCATCTGTCACAGATAGGTGGATTCAGCCCCGGGCGCAAGATTGCCATCCTCTCCGAACAGTATGGCGTGAAGACCGCCTGGCACGGTCCCGGCGATGTTTCGCCAGTTGGGCATATGGCCAATGTCACGTTGGATCTGGTGATCTACAACTTTGGGATTCAGGAATACTCCCCGTTCAATGAGCGAACGCAAGCGATTTTCCAAGGATGTCCGGAGATGAAAGACGGCTATTTATGGGTCAGTGAAAAGCCTGGATGGGGAATTGAGGTTGACGAGAAGGAAGCGGCCAAGTCGCCGTTTACAGCCAGCCGGTTGAATGGCGGCTGGGGAGAGATTCGGCTCCCGGACGGAACAGTGATCAAGCAGTAACGGCGAAGGATTCCGGCAGTGAGTCGCGCGGTCAAATCGGCGAAAGACCCGAGATCATCCGGATTTTTCAACCTCCAGAGCGGCCTGAAGCATCGCTTTCGCATAGGCGATGTCGTATACATCCCCGGCATACCCACCGCCTCCGGGATAGC
>JAJYBW010000087.1 GCA_021778815.1 Acidobacteriota bacterium
TAACCCGGTCCTCGTTCGCCCATCATCGTGCCTCACCCCCCGCTCATCGCAAAATGCGCGATGAACGGGGCACAGCCTCATCCTGCTCGGCGCAAATCACTGCGGCTTTTGAGCGGGCCACCTGCCCTTTGTCCAGAGGAACAAACCTATTGTTTGAGTTGTTCGACTTGGACTTTCCTACCACGTGCTCTTCCGCAGAGTAGCCATTGCCCTTTAAGGGCTTACCTTTGGCAGTCTCTAGTTGGTAATAGAAATAGGAAAAGGAGCCCATGTTCTTGGATCCAGAAATCACGAATTTACCGGGAGTATTCGACTGATTCTGCTGTTGGGCCTGCTGTTAGCCGCCTGTTCCAAACCATTTGAATTCGATGTCAATTAAACCCATACCACTGGGCCCCGCGCACTCGCCATATAAGACCACGCCCGGAAATGTCTTAGCGACAGAGTCAAGCACCTGATCCGCAGTAATGTTCTTCATTTCAGGGGGAAGATGTGGAAGAGTCTTAACATCCGGTTCCATAGCGCCAACGTAAAATACTGGCACCTGACGGACTCTAAGCCTCTCCATCGCAGTTTTTATCGTCGGCGTCCCTTCGATCATGTCAATCGCGCCGCCCGGTCCATCTGGATTGTACTGTGCATCCTCAGTCAGCTTTAAAGAGGTAAGCCTCGTATTCAGAATTTCGGATGAGACGCTCCCTATCCAAATCCTGACTATTCCCGAACCGTCATCCACAACGGTAACATCCTTGTCGTTGCGAAATATGTAGCGAACCGCCTCAATGCCTGTTTGCCCGTTCGCAGGGGGTTGGAGTTCCATTACAGGGAATAGGACATGCGCTTCTTCGCCTGGATCGCAAGTTCCATGGAAGTACACTCGGACTGCTTTGCCTGTGTGAGTCAGCGCCTTCCCGAGGTACTCTATGAGGGCATCTTCGGTCCGCTGGCTGGCTTTCCTGGATTTGGGTAAGCTGCTTCGGGTCGTTTGCGCATACAGATATCCGACTGCGCTACAGAGCACGAGAACGGCGATCATCAATTCGGTACGCTTCATCTAGCTCTCCCTTCACCGTTAAGGCACGACGTCAATGACGTTATTGGTGTAGTTCCGTCTGTCGTCAATGACGGTTTCATGTTCGAATTCAGTGTGTAAGTTGTAGTCTCTACCACCGTAACTGACTGTGAAGGTCTGGTAGACGTTGTAGTTTCTCTGTCTAGGTGCGCTTTGCAAATATCCCACTCTGTCTCTTGCCTCACCGCCGGACAGCGGAACAAATCTGTTCTCTGAGTTATGAGCAATATGTGCGTGATGGCGGGCCGAGCGGTCACTCCAGAGGTGCTCCTGAACGCCATACCCGTTGCCTGTTAGTGCCTGGCCTGCGGAGTTTTCAAGTAAGTAAGTGAAAACCGAATAGGGGCCGTGATTCTCGGTCTTAGCAGGTTCAATCACGAATTTCGCTGGAGTGTTATTTGCATTCGGTGCCTGCTGACCTTGCTGACCGCCAGCGTTCGTCTGCTGTTGGGCCGAACCAGCAGTAGTAGCCGCAGTTCCGTGATTTTGACTGTTGGAACTGGCTGGCGCGGAGGAAGTATCTGTCGTGGGTGGCGAGGAGTTTGTTTCGCCCTGCACTTCCAGATACTCCAGGAAATCCGCCTGTTGCTCCATCTCCGACTCATCGTAGTTGTTGTAATCTCCAACCGCCGATCTGAGGCGGCCATCATAGCGTGCGTGGCCGTTCGGATCTTGCCCATCGTTTGGGTCGTTACCGACATAGGCATAGAGGTTCAACGATTGGGGATTGGTGAGTGTCGCATAGGGCACAGCGCTTGCGCCCGCGGTCCAGTCGGCCGACATCCAACGCCCCCACTGGGAACTGAAATACCGCGCCCCGAAATCGTCCAGATTCGACTCCGGATCCCGCGGCTTACCGGTCAGCAAATCGGGGCTCACGTTGCAAGATCCGGATGTATTTGGATTGTCGCCGAATGGCTGGCTGGTTGTGCTAAGGCAGACGACCTCATTCATATTTGTGCGAGCCCGTTCGGTCCCCAACCAGTCGGAGTGTACGAAGACGACGGTCGTTGAGGTTACCGTGGCAACATGGCGCGATCCAGCGTAAATCTCGCTCCGCTTCCACGTTGAGCCATTGACCTCATCCAGAACTCCGCCCGCCATATCAACCGTATACGCCGTACCGTCGGATTTCCCAACTCTCCGACCTTCGGCATCGTAGATATAGCTGACGCCGCCAACGCTGGAAATCCGGTTTTCGGCGTCGTACAAGTAGGTGTGGCTTGTGTCGTTCAGAACATTGCCTGCAATATCGTAGGCCAGTTGCGTAGTGGACTGGTTAGTCGATGGGGCAAAAGTCATCGTCGTCGAAATACCGGATCCGCCGACGAGGTTCTGGTGCCAGCGATTTCCATAGCGGTCGTAATCCCAACCAAGTTGGGTCAGTACCGTACCACTGCTGGTCTTTGTCGCCGTTGCGAGTCGGTTGAACTCGTCGTAACTATACGTCCATGCTCCATTGACGGAGTCTGTAGCTCCAATGATCTGCCCATCCGGAGCATGGCCGAGGGAATAGCTGTAAACTGTCCCGTTTGTGTCCTGCGCGTTCGTGCCGCCACTCATTCCATTGGCAACCAGGGCGAATGATGGAGAGCTGAACAGGGATGTGTTATATGTCGTACTGCCGGCGATAGGCCAGTTCATTGCCGCTCCGGTCTGAACGGAGTTGATATAAACCACGGCCCCATTCGAAGACGCCGTAAACCCTCCGTTGGAAACTGAGTTCAACGCCGAAGCCAGAGCAGACGCCAGTGAACTTGTCGTTGATCCCTGTACGTAGTTTACTGAAGCTTGCACGCCGTTGATCGACGCAGTGATGGTACCCGTGTCATAGGCAACGGGAACGGGACTAATTCCACCGGTCAATGACCCGCTGGACGTCGAAGCATCGAAATCCGTGGCGTTGGTGATGCTGAAGGAATAGTCTCCGGCGACCCCCGCCACTTTGCTTGTCATTGTGACCGTAGCCCCAGAGACGGTTGCAACTACGGGTGACCCCGAAGCGTTTAATGCAGTTGATAAAGCGTACGCAATGGAAGTCGTCGTTGATCCCTGCCCGTAAGTGCTGCTGGCCACAAAGCCATTCACATTCACCGATAAGGTGCCGGTGTCATAGTGTGTCGTGCAGACGATCTGGTTTCTGGGAGGCTGAGGTACGCACACCTGGTAGCTCCCTTCCGATCCGGAGACGCTGAAGTTCGCGGTCGCCTGAACTCCGGAACTCATCTCGACCTGATCAGACCCGGAAATTGTGATGGTTCCCGAACTCGCTGTTGCCGGGGACACCTGATTTTCACCTGACACTTGCATCCCGTTCAACCATCGCGGCCCGTAGGAATAGGTTTCCGTCGTGCCGTTGCCAAAACTTGCCGTGCTCCAGCCGCCATTAGGCGCATAAGTGGCGGAGGCCAAAAGAGTGGATGGGTGATTGCTGTCCGAAGTCCATCCAGGAGTGATCGCGGTGAGGTGTCCCGCGTAGTCGTACGTTGCCGTCAAGCTGACACGCGGCGTAGAGAACGACGTGACATTTCCACCGCCATCATAGTCGTACTCAACATCGTTGAAACTCGAAGAACTGCATGAGGTGAGGACACACTGATAATGGCTTCCGGGTTTCCCGGTCGTGTCATAGGAGTATACGCTGCGAGTTTGGATGTTCCCCGAGAGAACAGTGTACTCAGAGGTGAGACGTCCGATGGAATGTTCGAGCGTTTTGCCCTGGGACGAGGTCTCGTCATAGTTGAAGTAAGAGTTCGGCATCGCCGAAACTACTCCTGAGGCGCCTAACGTCCCTGAGTAGGTCTTGTTCAGCACACGATGAAGCGCATCGTGGCCGTAGGTGATTGTAACCGTATCGGTACTGCTTCCGGTCGCGTTGGCGACAGGACTTGTTTTCGTGATTAGATTTCCATTATAATCGTAGGTGTATTTGATATGGCCCAGTTCAGGGTTGGTTGAATCCGTAATATGTCCAAGAGAGTCATAAATAAAAGTTCGTGTCTGGCTTCCTTGCTGGACGGTGGTCATGCCACGAATTGTTTGTACATATGTGGTCAGATAGCCACCGCCTGAAATTTCCAATCCACAGCTCGATGGTGTGTCGCTTCCGACTTTCGGTGTTGCGGAAGAGATTTCGCAGACTGCGACCAGTCTGCCTAGGCCATCAACCCGGGTCAACTTCTGCAAAGACACCGTCCCATTCGATTCGTTGGTAAGCTGAGTGGTCGAGCCCGCATAAGAGTAGGTCGCTGAAGTTCCGTCTGGATTAGTTACTGAGATTTGCCGCCCAAGGGCATCGTAGGAATAGATCGTTAACCCGTAAGTGGGATCGCTCTTGCCTCGATAGGGCATCGACTGAGAGTACTTTCTGCCAAGCGCGTCATAGGTCGAATCGGAGAACACATCACCCTCGGGGTCCGAGTGCTGCGTTTGCGATACGCGGCCCAACCCGTCGTACCTTGTAGTGTCCGTTTCGGTGGTCGAGGCATTTAACAAAGTAGTTGTAATGCGCGTATTTGGATCGGGGTACTGATAGCCAATACTGCTGGCGAGATTATGGTCTCCGCCTGGGTGTGTCTCACCGCTCAGGCGAAGCTCGCTGTCGTAACTGTAGGTCGTCTGGATGTTGTTCTCATCGATCGCCGTGAGCACGTGTCCGGTGGTCAGATCGTAGGTGTACTGGGTGGTGTGGCTGAGGGCGTCTGAAGCAGCGGTGAGAAATCCTCCGTCATACGCTCCGCTGTATTGATAACTTGTAGACGCCGCAGGTGTAATGCTCGGGTTCGATGGCTCCGTTTCAGTTGAGATCAAGCCTGTGTTCGTATAGGTCCTCGTCGATTTAAGATAAGCACCTGCGGTGTCCCAGTATTTCGCTACGCCAGTAAGGTTGCCACGCACGCTTCCGTTTGGGGGGGTGGCGTCCCATCCCTGTCCGGAAGCATTTCCAGATGTGAGGGCTGATTCATCGTAGGTGAATTGAGTTGTCTGGGTTGTACCAGTGATTCCGTCGGTGAAAGTCACGTTCAAGGGCCGATCGATCATGTTGAAGTAGGCACTCGGATTAGATAGGGCCCAATAAGTCGTCGATGTTGTCTTGAGCGCCGGCCCCGGATTTCCTGTTCCGTAATCGGAATCCGTTTGAGTGATCACATTTCCATAGGAGAAGATACCTGATCCCATTGGGCCACTTCCTGAGAACCCGCTATCGTAGGTGTAGGTCGTCTGGCGCGTGGCGCCATTCGCGAACGCGGTGGTCTCAGAGGTTGGAAGAGCGGCAGAACTGGTTACGTCCGTTTCGGTAAAATAATTCACGAGCGGGAACGTCTGGTAGCTGGTTGTCACCTTCTTTAGCAGATTCTGGCTAGCATCGGAGTAATCCGTCTCCGTCTCGAAAATGCTGCAATTCCCAGCGAGATTGGTGCTCTTATGAGTTATCGTTTCACCGATGGGATCGGTAACCGTGAAAGTTCCAGGCGCACTAGAGAGTGAATACTGCCAGGTATGGGACCCAGTTCCGTCGTTGGCATTTGCGGTTCGAGAGGTGACCCAACTCCGGCGATTGTACTGAAATAAAGACGCTTCTGTGACGCAACCGGTAAAATTCTCGTCCCACGTGTACCCAATCGTCCCGCCGGTAGGAAGCGTCATCTGAGTCAGTTCGCCGTAATTGTACGAACTGCCGTTCATCGGCGAATACTCAAAGGTATAAGTACTTCCGTCCAGCAGAACGACACTTTGTAAATTGAGGTCCTGCCCGGTCATCTCGTACTCGATTGGATTCGGTCCTTGAGTCGCGGGAGCGCCGTTCCAGAAATTCGTGTTCAGCTGAGTGTTGGCAAAGCAGTATTTGATCGAACCCGTCGCGCCCGGCGGGGTCCAAGTTGCGGCGGAAACGATCGGGTTGGGTCCGGCGCAACCGGAAAAATCTCCGGTCGGATTTGCTACATACCCATTTGCTGGCATCGAAAGCGGGTCTGATGAGGAGTATCCGGCATATGCAGATGAGGAAATGGTTCTACCCAGAGTGTCTGTCCAGCCCGTCAACGTATAGTATGTTACGCCATTGCTCGTAGAGGAACTGTAATTCAAAGTGATTCGGTTGCCGTTAGTGTCCTCTACGTACAGGAGCGGTCCAATATTTGGGTACGGAGTGTTCGTTCCTGGTGAGCCCTGAAATACGTAGCGCACACCGTCTCGGCTGGTGAGAGTGTACGTTGAGGTGTCAAACATCCATCCGGTCCCATCCGCGGCTCGGTACACAGTTCCCGTGCCGATTTGCACCATATTGTGCGTTCCGCTGTCCGGCGTGATGACCTGCCAGTAATACGCGGCCACATATTGTTGACCAGTGCTTGTGTTGGTCTCCAGATGTGCAACAGGAGTAACCGCAACGTCGGTGCTTGCTGAAACAAAGACGCCGTTCACGTTACCCTGGTAGGAGAGAATGCACGGAGAGTTCGGAATAGTGCAGTTCTGATTGACGAAATAGTTCGGGCTATTGTAGCGCAGGGTAAAGCTCAATGAGAGATTTCCACGCTGTTTGATCGACCACAACGGGATGTGTAGCTGCAGGCCGCCATTGGTCGTGCTGATCGAGTCCAAGGCGCCACCTTCAACCACAGCGTATGGACGTGCATCCGGGGCCATTGTTCCGGATTGGCCATGTAGAGGTTGGAGAAACGAGAAAGCTGCGATTAAGACAGAGACACTTAAACCGCCAGATCGGATTGCGGGCAAAACTCGTCCCCCTTCTGCAGTCGCTTTAATGCAGCCAGCCGACTAAACCTTGACTTTTGAAACACTGGAAGGATGCACTGCGTCGCAACCAAAGTCAAGCTGGTGTTAGCGTTTAGTGGCCGGGATCAAGTCCAGGACTTTGGGATTGGGCAGATGAAGAAGTTGTTGCAGGAATGCGGTTGGCGGGTGGCCACGATCCCAGTGTCCTCTCTCGACCAAAAATGAGGGTGCCCCTTGCATTTGGGGACAGGGGATGCCATGGAACCCAATAGCGCCACCGATCATTCCGATCCATCCTGCGAAGTCGGCATACTGCCAGTTTTCGATTCCACTCTCTGTTTTTGCTCGCTCTGCGGGTACAGTAGCGGTACACCCGTCAGCTTTTGCCTTCCCCGCCAAACTGGGCTAAACACCGCTCGCTCAACTATTTAGGACTCCGTTAAACTATGCTTACATTTTGTTTAATATCAACAACTTAACATGTTGGGCTCGAGCTCATAATCCCAACGCTTAACTGCCATAAACTACGGCAAATTGTGGCTGGCTGGCGAAAGCTGGTAGCGAAAATACGGCGTAAGGGCCTATAGCTCAATCGGTTAGAGCAGAGCACTCATAATGCTTTGGTTCCAGGTTCGAGTCCTGGTGGGCCCACCAAATCTCATTTTCCCGATCTTGGGTACTCTGCCGGTACAGTGCTCAGGTCATGTCGGATCAGGTTCTGTCAATTTGTAGAATTATCCTCATCATGATGAATTGCAAGAGTCAAGCCGGCCACCTATGACCAAACGGCATGCGCAGTCAAAGTCCACATGGACTGATGTTAAGGCCAAGCTCGCCAGCCTTGACCGGACCGAATTAACGAGCCTGATTCGTGACCTCTATGCTGCCCAGAAGGATAATCAAACCTCTCTTTACGCTCGGTTTGGCCTGGGCGATGGCGTTCTGAAGCCCTACAAGGAAATGCTGGATCGCTGGCTCTGGCCTGATGTATTGCGAAACCAAAATACTTCTGTGGCAAATGCCAAGAAGGCTATTTCCAGCTACCGCAAGGCTGTTGGCGATCCAAGGGGGCTTGCGGAATTGATGTTGTACTACTGCGAATGTGCCGCGGGCTTCTGCAGTGATATTTGCTTGGATGATGAAGGTTATTTCAATGCGATGGTCAATATGTTCGAACAGGCGCTCAAAATGACCCGTCTGCTGCCTGCAGGGGACCGTGACGCATTCATTGCTCGATTGGAAACTGTGCGCGCCACTGGCCATAATCTGGGATATGGCGTTGGCGATGACATGGACTCTCTGCTTGCGGAATACGTCCGCGCCTAACGGGCCATCGGCACCTCGTTTTTATCGTGAGTTGAAAATACGGGCACCATTGGCCCCAGACTCTGGCGGGAGTATTGACTTTGGCGACGCTGTTCACGATACGCTGGCATCATGTGCTCTCTTCCTCGCGAGAAGACCGGAAGAAACGACCGCTGCCCCTGTGGTAGTGGCAAGAAATACAAACAGTGCTGCCTGTCAAACTCAATCAGCGTCTTCTCTGGCGCGGGGATAACAGACACGCCATGGAGCAGGCAGCGCGATGCCTCGGACCGCCTCACTGTGGATTTGCAGAGGACTCTCAAGCGCATCTCCGGCGACTTAGGTGACTTGGTGCTCGATGGCTGGATAGACTTCAACCAAGATGAAGATCCCGTCTTCTTGAGTGAAATGCCGCATGAACTCAGCATCTTCAGTCCCTATCTACTGTTCGAGTGGACCCCGGAGAAACCCCTTCGCCGGGGCGCGAAGAAGGCGCAGGGCGGCTTGGTTGTTGAGGCTTATCTGAAGAAAGCCGCAAACCGTCTTTCCGCTCTTGAGCACTTGATTTTGGAGCAGGCGATCACGCGTCCGGTTAGCTTCTATGAGATTATCCGCGTCCATCCCGGACGGGGTGCGGTGCTGCGCGACATTCTGATCGGTGAAGAGACCGAGGTTGAGGAGCATTCGGGAAGCGCGATGATGCGGCCGGGAGATGTGCTCTATGCACAGCTTTGGATATTGCCTGAGGTCGCAACATTGGGGCGCTCCGCGCCGATCCCCATCCCTCCTGACAGGAAGGTCGAGATCATCAAGCTGCGAGGACAGTTGCAGCGCAAGATCAAAAAGCAGAATCGGGAGCTTTCTGCTGCTGACCTGAGGCGGTATACCGACGAGATTCGCGCCGTCTACCTCGATATTCGCGATTCCCTGAGCAAACCGCCGAAGCTGCAAAATACCGATGGGGAGCCGTTTCTCTCGCACAAGATCCATTTCAATACTCAATCGGCGCAGTCGACTTTTGACGCCCTCGCTTCTCTGGCTTGGGGGGTGACCAAGGAGGAGTTACTCGAAGAGGCGGAGCAGAACTCCGACGGTTCGCTGCGCAGCATTGAATTCGCATGGCTCAAAGAGGGAAACAAGATGCACCCGGCCTGGGAGACCACCGTCCTGGGCCATGTGAAGATCTTCGGAAAGACGCTGCTGGTGGAAGTGAACTCGGCCAACCGCGCTAGGCGGATTCGGAAAGAGATTGAGCTGCGCCTGGGCTCCCAGGCGACACTCGTCGGTACGGAAACGGAATCGCAGGACCAGATGCTGAAGCAGGCTGGGGAGGGGAAGATCTTTCGCGGCGCTGAAAAGGAAATCGATGAAGACGATTTGATGCGCGATCCAGAAATCCGCCGTCAGATCGAGGCGCAGGTGCAGAAACAGATCGAGGGATGGATTCGCACCAAGGTTCCCGCTCTGGGCGGGCGCACACCGTTGCAGGCCGTCGCCGATCCTGATGGTAGAGAGATGGTCGAGGCCCTGCTGCAAGGCTGGGAGCGCCAGAGCGAAAGC
Source organism: Acidobacteriota bacterium (assembly GCA_021778815.1). Taxonomy (GTDB): domain Bacteria; phylum Acidobacteriota; class Terriglobia; order Terriglobales; family Acidobacteriaceae; genus JAKAAZ01. The sequence goes on from JAJYBW010000087.1 coordinate 9,674, forward strand.
CTAGGGGGCGCAGGCATTGTGCGTCCGAATATCAACGCGCTGCGTCGCCTGCTCAATCTTCCGGTGAAGACGGAATTCCTCTTGAAGTGAGGCGACCCAGAAGCATACCGCCTGCTGCTTCAGCGAAGGGGGCCGTGCAAAGGCTGTGTTCTCTGGGACGCGAGTAAGATTATGTGACCGACCACAACGCCTTCGCCAACTCGACGACACCGATGGCATCCGTTCTGTCGTCGAGCGGAAATCGCTCGGTTCCTGGATACGCATAGAATCGCTTCTGCGGATTGAGATCGGCGCAGGCGGAATGGAAGCCACGCTCGACCTTCGGTGCCATGGTACGTTTGACCTCAATGGCCCACAGTTCTCCGCCGGGCAGAGTGAGAAGAAGGTCCACTTCGGTTCCGTTCGAGGTTCGATAGTAGTGCGCCTCGGTTCCGTCCGGCGCGGCAGTAATCAGAGTCTCAATAACAAAGCTCTCCCAGGTTTGGCCCACGACCGGATGACCAAGCAGCGCTTCCTTATCGCGAATGCCGAGCAGCGCGTGCGCAATGCCGCTATCGCGGACATACACCTTGGGCGATTTGACCAGCCGCTTGCCAACATTTCGATGCCATGCCGGCAAGCGCCGGACGAGCAGCAGATCCACTAGAAGATCAAGATAACCGGCGATCGTCTTGCCATCGACAGCCAGACCGCGCGCCAAGGTGGCGGCGTTATGAATCTGCGCCTGATTGTGCGCCAGCATCGTCCAGAATCGCCGCAGGGTCTCAGCGGGAATGCGGGGGCCGAATTGCGGGATGTCGCGCTCCAGGTAGGTGCGAACAAAATTGCGCCGCCAAATCAGACTAAGGTCATCGGACTCGGCCAGAAAACTGCGCGGAAATCCACCCCTGACCCAGAGCATCTCAAGAAAGGCTGGCTCGATCTCCAAAGCATCGAAGGGGCCGAGTTCGAGATAAGAGATGCGCCCCGCCAGACTCTCGCCGGATTGCTTGAGCAGATCCATGGCTGCCGATCCAAGCAGTAGAAACCGGCCGTTGGCTTTTCCCTGCCGCCGCCCCCGATCGATGATTCCACGCAACTGCTGAAAGAGTTCCGGCACGCGGTGAACCTCATCGAGGATGACCAACTCGTTTTCGTGGTCCGCGAGGTACT
>JAJYBW010000088.1 GCA_021778815.1 Acidobacteriota bacterium
GACTATCGCCTGACCGGCACACTGACCGCGGTGGAAGCGGCTCGGCAGATTGAGTTGCAATATCCAACCGTTCCGATCGTCATTCTCTCGGACATGTTCGAAATGCCCGATGATATTGTTCCCTACTCTACAAAGTTTGTACGCAAGGGAGAACCGGAGAAGTTGATTGCGACGATCTCCGAATTGCTGTGGGATCAAGGGTTGAATCCTTCAGGCGGCGATACCAGATGAATCGTCGCTACCCGACCCACGCTCGGCTGAGTGTTGCACGGATCTGCATCTGGTGGCGGAATGGATTTGTTGTTGCCTCAATGGCTTCGGCATTTGCCTGCTATGGCGGGTCAGCGGCAAGAGTTCATCCGATCCAGGAACAACAGTTGAAGTCGATGTCGCTGGACCAGTTGGGGAATGTGGAAGTGACAAGCGCTTCCAAGCAGCCAGAGGAGGTGTGGAAGACACGCGCGGCGGTTTCCGTCATTACCTCAGAAGACATTCGGCGGTCGGGTGCGACAACACTACCGGAGCTACTGCGCATGATTCCCGGCGTGCAGGTATCGCGCATGCAAAGTGATGCATGGGCGGTGGGTATCATTCCGGCGGCAGGTTTCGGAGCCGATCGTGGCGTTAGCGGAGATGTCTCGCGCCGTATCGAGGGACCGCAATTACTCCCTGCGAGCTACGCCGAGCGGCGATCGCGATGGGGTCTCGGTGCTGATCGACGCGTTCAATAAAATGCTGGAGCAGATTGAGGAACGCGACCTAGCGCTGCGCAATGCGAAGGACGAGCTGGAGGAAAGGGTCCAGGAGAGGACTACCGAACTGAAAACAGCGGTTCGTGAGCTTGAGGCATTCGCATACACCGTTACGCACGATCTTCGAGGGCCGCTGGATGCGGTAAGCGGTATCGGATTTGTGTTGCAGAAGGATTATGAAAACTTCATGGACGAGGACGGACGGGAGATGCTGCAGAGCTTGCGCAACTCGTCTACGCGGATGGCAACTCTGATCGACGATTTGTTGAATCTGTCTCGCGCAGGAACTTCCGGATTGGAGCGGTCGACTGTCGATCTGAGCGCATTGGCAGACTCGATTGCGAAGGAACTGCAAGCTGCCGAGCTGCACAGGAGCGTGAAGTTCACAGTCGCTCCGGGAGCGATTGCATTGGCCGACGCAGGCCTGATGCAAGTAGCACTGGAGAATTTGATTTGCAATGCGTGGAAATACACCGAGAAGACCACGGACGCTCTCATCGAATTTGGATGCAAGCGCGCGGGCCAGGAAATCGTCTGTTTCGTGCGTGACAATGGCGCCGGATTCAACCCGGAGTTTGCAGATCGGTTGTTCAAACCGTTCCAACGCCTTCACACCCAGGGTGAATTTTTCGGAACAGGGATCGGGCTGGCTACGGTACAACGGATCATTTCTCGTCATGGCGGCAGATTGTGGGCAGAGGGTGCCGTGGGCGAGGGGGCAACGTTCTATTTTGCGCTCGATTTCTAAACGGGAAGAGGCGACACTGGAGTGGAGAAGGAGGAAAAAATTTGGATCGCAGGATGTATAGCGCGCGACTGCTAGATAAAAAATTGTTGTCGGAGAGTGCTCAGTGTTATCACCTGGAGTTCGACGTTCCGGAGCTGGAGAATTTTGCCTTTGAGCCGGGGCAGTTTATTTCCATGGTCGCTGAGGATGGCCGCGGAAAATCTCAGACTCGCGCCTATTCAATTGCTTCTGCTCCGCGCGGCAATCGCTTCGATCTCTGTCTGGACCGGGTGGATGGAGGATTTTTTTCCAACCAGCTCGCGGATGCGAAACTCGGGGATTCGGTTTCCTTCCATGGTCCATATGGTTTGTTCGTACTGCGCCGGCCACTTGTGGATTCGGTGTGGATTGCGGCCGGAACCGGAATTGCACCGATGCGTGGTTTTGTGGAGACCCTGTTCCCGAGCGCAACGGAAGACAAGAGCGATGGAAAACATTTCTGGCTGGTGTATGGGGCGAGGCATGCGTCAGAGATCTACTATCGACACTATTTCGAAAAGGCGGCCGCGGAACATTCCAACTTTCATTTTTTGCCCACGGTGATCCATCCCCACGAAGGGTGGGAGGGTCTGCGAGGAAATGTCGAGGTGCAAGTGAGAATGCTCTTGCTGGACGATGTGGGGATGGATTCCCTGATCGGCGATGCAAAGCCTGCGCAGGCCTATATCTGCGGCCTGAATGAAATGGTTGCTGCAAATCGAGCTCAGTTGAAGGAATTGGGCTGGGATCGAAAGCAGATCGCGTTCGAGCGCTACGATTGAACGGGCAGGTTAGAGATTGAAAAGTTCTCGCAGGCGTTTGGTTTGACCGCGGCTCACGGGAATCTCCGTGTGACGTCGATCGTCCATGCGCAGTTGATAGCTGGATTTAAACCAGGGTACGACTTCCTGAATGCGATGGATGTTCACCACAAAGGAACGATGCGCTCGCCAAAATAGTTCTGGATCCAGCAGCTCAAGCAGATCTTCGAGGGTACGGCAATTTGACTGACCTTCGATGGAGTGAGTGGCAACGCTGATCGTTCCTTCTTCAATGGATGCGAAGCAGATATCACGCTGCTCGACGAGCAGAAGCCGACCGCCAACACGAAGGACGATTTTGGCAGCAGTATTTTTTGCAGGCGCTTGCTGCTGCTCGAGCAGGCGAACCAGAGCATCCAGCCGCTCGTCGACTGCATTGGCTGCAGGAATGAGTTCAGCCGCGGAGTCTTTCGCAGTCGATGGCTTAGCCCCTGACACTATCGCGGGAACAGGAGATCCAGCTGCGACCTCTGCCAAACGAGTTCTAACTCGATCGAGAGTATGCCGAACTCGCTTCTCATCAAACGGCTTCAGCAGGTAGTCGACTGCATTCACTTCAAAAGCGCGAACCGCATATCGATCAAACGCAGTGGCGAAGACGATGTTCGGTAGTGGTGACTTTCGACCTTTCTCGATCAGCTTCTTGAGCACAGCAAAGCCGTCGAGGCCGGGCATCTGCACGTCGAGAAAAACCACGTCCGGCTGATGCGCGCGTACTAGCTCCACAGCTTCAACGCCGTTCTTGCCCTGGGCGACAATTTCTACGTCGTCCGCTTTGCGGAGCAAATACTCCAGCTCCTGGCGCGCCAGTTGTTCATCATCGACAATTACAGCTCGGATGGTCATGGCTTAGGTTCACTCTACATCAGTGAAAGGCGTTTGGATTAAATCCACTATGGAGGAGAGTTGCTGTTGTGTTCACAGGAGCTCGAATCGAAAGAGCACGGATTGACGGCGATAAAGACTCGCTCAGGAGCGATAGGAGGTGAGGCGCGCAGGCGTGTTGTCGTCCGCTAAATCGTGTCCGCAGTGAGTGCAGTGAAGGTCGGTGACACGCACGCTTTCGTGGCATATGCCGCAGTTCGGAGAGACGCGGTAGGCGCATTGCGGGCAGTAATTGATATTGCCGTCGACCTTGGTACCGCAGCAAGGGCACTGCGAGAGCACAGGCTGCCGCAGAAGAAAATACAACACGGGACCGATGCCGCCCTGCAGGACGATGCTTAGCAAAATCCAGAGCCACTTGCCCATGTTTCTGCGCGGGGCATCCTCGCTGATATAGCCGATCATCAGCATATAGACAGCCACGAGCGCACCCCATGAAGCTCCGAAGTAGACATGTACGGGAAATGGGCTGTGGTAGTGGGTATGCAACACAAAGAAGAAAAGATACTGAATGCCAACGAACGCCACAAAGGCTAGAACGACCGACCATCGTGGAATGAGGGTGAGTTCTTCGCTGACAGAGAAAGACGAACTGGAATCGCTGCGGGCCATTTTTTGTTGAATAACGTTTAACACACGCGCGGCATCAATACCACGCCTTTGAAACTAGAAAAAATATCGGATAGCAAGGATAGTCATCGACCGAACCCGTCTCAGAACAGCTTTGCAAGCGGCCTATCGAACCATCGAGTCCAGGCGCGATGTCACGCGATGATCAATTCGCCTGGTCCCGCCGCCATTGCGCGTGCGCAAAAACACAAGGAACAGGGTCACCAGAGTGACAGGGAACAACCAAGCAATCACATACACAAACTGTAGTTCAGAAGCTGGAAAATTCTGAGGATCCAGCAGCATCTGCATTCCGCTCCAAATCACCGGTGTCAGCACCAGGAAAAGCAGGGAAAACCCGAGAATCGTGATTCCAATTCCGTGACGTAATCGGCGGCGCCGCTCGGCAATTTCAACAGCTTGCTCACGCACCAGGCGTTGCGCACGACACACCATGGAGCGGTCGGCTACGCCACCCACAGCGAGAAGAGCTGTTGCGAATTCCTGTTCCTCTGCGGAAAAGATCGTGGACGCTGGATTTGAGATCGCATCGGAGTTCTCTCCGTTTGCGCTGGTCATCACGGGATCGTGTTTCACGCCTGCACCTCACTCGCGGATTCACGATGCAGTTCCAGAACAGGCTTCAATGCGGCCATTCCCCGATACAGGCGCGACTTTACAGTGGACAGCGGCGCGCTGCTGATCTGGGCAATTTCCTCGAGCGACATTTCCTCGTGGAAGCGGAGGACGAGCACTTCGCGGTAGAGCGGATGCAGTGTGAGAAGGGCGCGGCCGATGCGAGCGGCACGCTCTCCCGTTTGAAAATGATCGAATGGCGATGGAAGATCAGCCGCGATCTCAACAGGGCGGTCATTTTCGGGATCGGTTACGTCATCCAGGCTGACGGTGACACGTTTCCGAGTTTGATCGATCATCAGGTTCCGCGCGATCGCAAACATCCAGGTTTCAAAACGCGAGCGACCACTGAATTGCGAACCCCGTTCCAGAATGCGAAGCCATGTCTCCTGGAATAGATCCTGCGCCAGGTCGCGGTTTCCGACAAGAAACAGCAAATAGCGGAAGAGCCGGTGTTGATAGCGTTCGATCAACTGCTCCATCATCTCCGGATCATGACGACGAAGGGCAACAACAATTTCAGCATTTGCGGCTTGCGTCTGCTGGGCGTCGACGAACGCGGCTGCTTGAGTGGGTGCCATAGTCTCTTTTGTAGAGACGTCGGCACGGTCCAGAAAGACGCGGTGAGCGAGGGAATTTTTCTTGAATCGCATGATGACTGCCATCCCCATTTTTTCATGGTTCGGACGATGAAGCTGTAGAAAGACGCAGACAGCAGGTACGCCTAGGGCGAATGCACGGCGAATCCTTGTCGTCATGCAGAGGATACACTACACATTATGCAGCTTTTGTACGGATTGCACGCCGTGGAAGAGGCGATTCGCTCGGGCAACCGACGTCTGGAATCTGTAGTCATTTCTCGTCAGCGCCAGGATCTGAGGCTGAGTGGAATCTCAGAGGCGTGCCATGCCGCCGGGATACCACTGCGACTGGAGTCGAAGGAGCAGTTGACTCGCCTAGCGCGCACCGACGCCCATCAAGGGGTCGTCGCTGTAGTCGCCGAGCGGGGATATTCCTCGCTGGAGGAACTGGCGCATCGCAGAGAGCACGATCTTTTCTTGTTGGCTCTGGACGGCGTGGAGGATCCTCATAATCTGGGTGCGCTCCTCAGAACCGCGGACGGGGCTGGAGTGGATGGGGTGGTTCTGCCCGAGCGGCGAGCCGCAGGGGTGAATGCCACCGTGGTGAAGACTTCAGCCGGCGCCGCTGAGCATGTACGCATTGCACGTGTGACGAACCTGGTGCGGGCGCTGGAAGAGTTGAAGCGGCGGAACGTGTGGTGTGTGGGCCTGGACGAACGCGGCTCCGTCGATTACGACAGGTTTGATTATCGATGCAATTTTGTCCTTGTTCTTGGCGGAGAGGGAAGCGGATTGCATGAACTGACGCGGCGAACTTGCGATCATCTGTTGCGAATTCCCATGGCAGGCCAAGTATCTTCGCTGAATGTTTCTGTGGCTGGCGCGATTGTGATGTACGAAGCGGCGCGACAACGCCGCGCTGCGATAGCGTCGCCAGCGATTGAGGAAACCGCATCTGCAGCCGTCCGCGCTAAGCGGCCTCTCAAGGGATTGGGTTCATGAATTGTTTGCAGTATGGGTTGGGGTTCGTTCTTTTTCTTTTTGCGGCAGTCAGTTCGCTCGCACAGAGTTCCGGTGCAAACAATCAGAACAATTCCTCAACTGGGAACGGGCAGGTTCTATTTTCCAGGGGAGATAACAGCACTACGGCAGATGGAAGTGCCGCAGCGACGTCAGCATCGCAACGATCCATGATCTTGCCAAAAGTGCCTGTGGCACCCGCAAAAGCAATGCTTGCGACCGATGCCGAACGCGCCTCATTGACATATAGTTCTTACAATTTTGAAGTGCATCTGGAGCCGTCGCGGCACTCGATGGCGGTGCAAGCCAGAATGGTGGGCCGGAACAACGGCGACAAGCCGCTGGAACATATTGCGTTGCAACTCTCCTCGTTGCTCCATTGGGACTCGATCCAGGTGGACGGCAAGCCAGCGAAGTTTGAGACCGAGACGGTCGATAGCGACATCGATCATACGGGCGAGCTGACCGAGGCGGTTGTCAAACTTGGGACGCCCCTTGGTCCGGGAGCGAGCATTCGGATGAACGCGATTTATTCCGGCACTGTTGTTCCGTCGGCGGAACGTCTGCTGCGCCTGGGAGCACCGGCGAAGATCGCAAACTCCTCGGAGTGGGATGCGATCAACCCAAATTTCACGGCGTTGCGGGGATTTGGGAACGCGATCTGGATTCCTGTTTCGACGGTGCCGGTGCTGCTTGGCCAGGGACCGGAAATGTTTGACTCGGTCGGCAAGTGGAAGCTGAGCGAGTCCAGCGCCGAAGTTACGATGCACGTACTGGTGGAATATCTGGATGTGAAACCGACGGTCGCATTTCTGAATGGGACAGTTGTGCAACCGGACGGACAGTCCCCACAAAAGCCGGTTGAGGCGACTGTGTCATCGACATCGGCGAAGACGCCAGCTTTGAGCGAAAAATCTGCCAATGCGCGGTATGAAGCAAAAGAAGCAGCGGAGGGTGCGACTGCGCCCACTTCGATGGCAGGCAACACAATATTGCAGGTGGTTTCCTTCACCCTGCCGTCGACGCGATTAGGATTTTCTCCTCTGAGCTTTTTCGTCATGTCCGGGATGCAGGAGACCGCGCCGGGACTTGAGATCTATTCCCAAGCCAATAACAAAGGCGCCGCGTCGACGTATCAAACGTTGTTCACCCAGACCCGACCGATGATTGAGCCATGGTTGGGAGCGCATCCGAAGCGGACAGTTGTCCTCGTGGATCTGCCGTATGCCGACGATCTTCCCTTCGAACAGAGCAATATACTATTTCTCCCGTTGACGACCCATGCGGCCGACGACTCGGTGGGTCCAGGCATGGCTCATATGCTGGGCCATGCCTATTTTGTTTCGCCGCGCGTCTGGTTGAATGAAGGGGTGGCGCAGTTCATGACGCTGTTGTGGATTGAGCAACGCGCTGGAATCAGCACGGCCATCGGACAGATGGATTCACATCGCGCCGCGCTCGCAATCGCCGAAACTTCCGACCCTGGGGTGAATCCTGGACAAAGCCTGATTGAGGCGTGGAGCGATATTTACTATCGCGACAAAGCGACCGACGTGCTGTGGATGCTGCGCAACATCGTCGGCGATGAAGCGCTGGGAAAGGCGCTCCAAGCTTACGTGCCGGAAGATGACCACGAGCCCAGTTATTTTCAAACGCTGCTGCAAAAGACTTCGAACAAGGATTTGGAATGGTTTTTTGACGACTGGGTCTATCGCGACACGGGATTGCCGGACCTTCACATCGTCAGCGCCTATTGGCGACCGATATTGAATAAGAACACCAGCGGCAAGAATTATCTGGTGAGTGTCGACGTGCAGAACGACAGTTTTTGCGCTGCTGAAGTGCCGGTGACGGTTTCTTCCGCATTCAGTAGCCAGACGCGGGAATTGCTGATTCCCGCTCACACGCGTTCTGCGTTACGAATGCTGCTGGATAGCAAGCCCGCACAGGTGGTTGTGAATGATGGCAGCGTTCCAGAGGTGGAAAGCAGCCGTCATGAGCAGGCGGTGGTTCCGGCGCAATAGCTGCGAGGGTTCTCACCCTGTTCACTGGGAAAGGGTGGGAGTCGAGTTCGACGAATCGCTGCGCTTCAAGCTGCGGTTGGTCCGTCCGGGCTGTTCAGGCTGCGGCGCTCCCACTCATCTGCCATGCGACGCGCAATGACAGGAACTGCGAACACGGCGCTTGTCAAAAGGGTGGTTGCCAGGACATCGTTACGATAAAACGGGAGTCCGGCGAGATAGCAGGTCGCGAGGCCACTCGCGGTGTGCGGGTAGAGCAACGAGCCGGCCCATACAGCGAAGTTGCTTGCCAGGAAAAAGGAAGTGGAAGAGGCAAGCGCCGCGCCCACGACGCGTCCGGCGTTGGCCCGCTTGCGGAGGAAGGCATAACCCATCCAGCAGGCACCCAAATACCAGGCCCACGTGACCAGATAATCCTGCACATGAAAGGCGTAATTGTAGGCAAAGACCGTCAGGTAATAGTCAGCAGCAGCCAATGCTAATACAGGGAGAATGAACAGCTTGGGCGAACGTCGCGCACCAAACACAAGCAGTGAAGCTCCCACAGCGGTGAAGCTGAACCAAGGGTGTGGCAGGATGCGGGTAAAAATCGCTGCTAAAACGAAGAAATAACTGAACATTCGATCCTCATTGTCACGGAACTGTGAAGGTTGGGTTTTCCGTCTAAAGATTCATTGTTTCTGGAGGACAGAGAAGTGGTCAAGGCGATTTTTGTGGAGTCAAAACCAATTGTTATGAGGATAACAAAATTAGAGTGAGGGCGATTACCTGGAATTGGCGCTATTTTGTATGCGGCCATTCATTCGCATCTCATCCACCGCTCCGTTTGGGGCAATCGTGACGGTGCCCCCTAGCGGGTTGTTCCGGCGGCCATGGAGAAACAGTACGTTGTAGGCAAATCGCAGATCCTCGAAATGTACTTGGGTATAGTGCCCTGCATGCTGCAGCGAGTCGAAGCTGCCTCTTTGTGCCACGAAGGGATATGTCGACCAATCGAGGAAAGCCTGCCCGAGCCAAGATCGTCGCGCGGCCAATATCGCGGGGGTTTGAGGCTGCTTGTAGTAGAGATTATCTGGAGCCTCACTGATGAAACTGTCGGCGCGCGTGTTCAAGATGCCAGTCTGATAAAAATCCTTGGTTTCCACCACGCCGAACCACTGGAAAACGTCGACGGGGTAAGGATTGACCGTCATTTTCACTACTGGCTCATTCTGAAAATTCTGCTGGGCAAGCAGCGCCAGGGCGCGGTCATGCTCTGCCCAGCGCCAGCAGCCGAGAACCATACCGACGGAGAGGGCGAAAATCGCCCATCCGCGGCCTCGAAACCTCGCGCGACGAACTCCAATCTCCCGGTCGGCCAAGCCCAGTATGGCGGGCATGAGCAATGCAAGTAGCAGCCCGGCAAAAAATACAGGCTCGAAGATAAAAAAGATGCTGCCTGCGTACCAGTGGGGATTGAAGGGAAAAAGTGGGCGGATGCCATAATTGTTCGTCCAGTCGAGCAGCAGGTGGCTTAGGTCCGCGATGAGAGCCAGGAACCATATCCAGCCCCAACGCACCGGCGACGCATTGTCCCGTCGATTCGATTGCGACCCGACTATGTCGCGTGCATGTTTGCCCGTGCCGCGCGTGCGCCAGCGATGCCATAGCCAAACAATTCCGGTGATCAACAGGGCCATGAAGGGCGCACCAAGAAAGGTATGCGTGATGCCGCGATGGTGCTGAAACTCGGCGACCGGGCCGCGCAATCCCCAGAGCAAATCAATGTCCGGCGCTTCCGCAGCCAGCACCATTGTCAACGTCGCGCAGGCGGTGGTGCGATTGAATCCAGATCGCCCGAGGCATGCGCCCGTTAAGAGATGTGTGACCGGCTCCATTCAATTTCTGAGCATACACGGCAACAGTGAAAGACTGCAGCCGTTGCATCGAACGCGTCTCTATAATTTCAATGATGACAACGCCTTCAGCCAGCCATGGGGTCGAGAAGAAGATCGAAGAGCTACGCGAGACATTGCGGCATCACGAGTATCTCTATTACGGTCTCGATACGCCGGAGGTTTCGGATGCGCAATATGACACGTGGATGCGTGAGTTGCGCTCTCTTGAAGAGGAATATCCAGAACTGCGAACGCAGGATTCGCCGACGCAGAGAGTGGGCGGCAAGCCGAAAGAAGGCTTCGCCAAGGTGGCACACTCGCGGCCAATGCTCTCGCTGGACAATGCTTATAACGAAGGCGAATTGCGCGATTGGGACCGCCGCGCGCGAGAACTCGCTGGCGGAGAAGAAATCGCTTACGCCTGCGAATTGAAACTGGACGGGTTGTCGCTGGCTTTGACGTATCAGGGAGGTCGGCTGGTACGTGGGGTCACACGTGGAGACGGGGTGATCGGCGAGGATGTGACGAGCAATGTTCGTACCATCCGGTCGGTGCCCTTGAGTATTTCCGCGACGAAGCTGCAGGATGCCGGGATACCCGAGGATTTTGAAATTCGGGGCGAAGTGGTTTTGCCGCTGGCGGCATTTCAGAAACTCAATGCAGAGCGTGAAGAGCAGGGGCTAGCTCCGGCTGCGAATCCGCGCAACGCCGCAGCAGGTACATTACGCACCCTTGAACCGAACATTGTGGCGCAGCGACGCTTAGATTTCTATGCGTATTTTGCTCTGAATGAGGAGGGATATG
>JAJYBW010000089.1 GCA_021778815.1 Acidobacteriota bacterium
GCCCGCATCGGCAGCGGCGACGGCCTGGTGCATGCCGAACAGCAACGTCATATTGCAGTGGATTCCTTCTTTTTCCAGGATCTCTGCGGCGCGAACTCCCTCCCAGGTGGAGGCAATCTTGATCAACACGCGCTCGCGGGAAACACCGCCGGCTTCGTACTGCTGAATGATTTCGCGCGCCTGTTCCAGCGTGGCGTCAGTGTCGTAGGAAAGGCGAGCATCCACTTCAGTGGACACGCGACCGGGAATAATTTTCAGAATGCGCTTGCCAAATTCGACCGCGAGACCTTTGAAGGCCAAGTTGGCGACGTCTTTGTCGGATGCGCCCTTGCCAAGCTTCTTCTTGGCTGCCAGCAATACCTGATCCATGATGGGCTGATATTGCGGCATCTGAACGGCGGAGGTGATCAGCGAAGGATTGGTGGTGGAATCCTGCGGCTTGACCTTTTCAATCTCTTCAATCTCGCCTGAATCCGAGACAATCACGGTCATGGCGCGAAGTTGTTCCAGCACTGACTTTGGCATTATTTCCTCCTGGCTGCTGCGTTTTCTTGCGATATAAACAGGGTTGCAAACAGCTCGTCCTACTGTATTCGATGCGGTTGATCGCCGACGGAATCAGGCTGACGGACAATTCAAAAAGAATTTTCAGGTTTGCATCGAAATGGAACGGACGGTAGCGCACCACCCTCTTTTTTAGTGTAGTCCGACTGCTAATTCGACGTGGAAGCGTTGAAATGGTCTGCCAGCACCTTCAAAATGGCCTGCGGCTCGTGGCTGGGAATCACGTAGTCGACCCCTGGGAGCGCAAGGTTGCCGATCGGCGATAAAGCGATGACCGGAATGCTGGGGCGGATCTCTCGAATTTGCTGCACCACCTCTGCAAAAGGCATGTCTTGCACATCGAGATGGACGACCACGGCATCGACATCGGGGAAGCGCTTGAAAAGCTTCACTCCCGCGGCACCCCCATAGGCCGTGATGACGTTGTGCTTGGAAGTTTCGAGGACTAACTTTCGCGCCGAAAGTCCTTCCGGCTGCTCAATCTCAATCATCAATACGATTACGCGCATTTGAATTTCCTTGCCTTGGAGGAAGCTGCGAGGTTCTCGGCATTTTCAGCGCCGGCTTTGCCCATGATACCGATGGAAGCCAGAGAAGGCGACGATGACGCCGCTCAAGCGCTTTCCATCTGGACGGAGTTTCGAAGGACACCGAGACCGTCGACTTCGACCTCGACAATATCGCCGGACTGCATGGGACCGACACCGGCAGGAGTACCGGTGGGGATCAAATCGCCTGGAACCAGGGTCATGGCGGCGGAGATATAGCGCAGAAGGGTGGCAATATTGAAGATGAAATCTGTGGTGTTGCCATGCTGTTTGACGGCTCCGTTCAGCCGCGTGGTGACGGTGATGCCGGCGTCTGGATCGACAGCGTCGGAGACGATGGGGCCAACCGGGCAGAAGGTGTCGAAGCCCTTGGCGCGGGACCATTGACCGTCGGTCTTTTGCAGATCGCGGGCGGTGACGTCGTTCACCACCACGTAGCCGCGGATGTAGGGACGCACGTCTTCGCCAGGCTTCAGCTTGTAACAGCTTCGACCGATGACAATGCCGAGTTCGCCTTCGTAGTCCACTCGCTGGGAGACGCTGGGCACGCGAATGATGCCGCCGGGCGGCAGCAGCGACGACGGCGTTTTCAGGAAGAGAAGCGGTTCTTTGGGGGGTTCATTGCCGAGCTCGGCCGCGTGGTCGCGATAGTTGCGACCGATGCACACAATCTTCGACGGCGTGACCGGAGCCAGCAGTGTTAGGGCGGACAGAGGCTGTGCGGGGAAATTTCCAATGAGATGGGAGCCCGCGCGGTCTTCGGACGGTGGCGCGATGACGTGCTCCATCCACCACTCGCCCTGACGCTGGAGGACTTCGCCATACTGCGGACCTTGTTCGGTTTGAAAACGGCAATACTGCACGAGGATGCTCCTTTTACTGGCACGACGGGTGGGTTAGGAGGTTGGGACGGTGACGGTGACCTCCGCAGATCGAGGGCTTTCGTTGCCGGATGTATCGACGGCGGTGACCGCATAGGAGTAGGTCCGGCCAGGCTGCAGGTGAACATCGCGGTAGGCTGGGGCGACAATCGCGCCGGTGGCGGAGTCTCCTTCCGGGGCGATGCGGTGCATGGGCTGATTGGTTGTGACATCGAGGCGATAGACGCGGTACTGCGCCAGGTCAGGTTCCGTATTCGCGGACCAGGAAAGATCGACTTCCGGGGCGCCATTGTTCATCACGGCGGAAATCGGAATTGCAACAAGGCCGGAAGGCGCGGAGGGCGGGAAGGTGTCGCGGGTGGCGACCTGGAGGGCGGGGCTTTGAGAGCTGTCGAGCTGCAACGTCTGCTGACCGACCTGCTGTTGAACGACGCGGCTGACACTGTAGGTATATTGAAGACCAAACTGGGCAGTGGCGTCGAGCGCGATTCCGGGATCGGTGGCGGCCGTATGCTGCGCATCGGGCGGCAGCAGGCGAACGCGAAATTTCTGCTTCACTGGTGCAGTCGACCGGCGGAGAGGGCTAAGAGTTTTCGGCTTGGCTGGTTGGGGCGCAACGGCGGGCGTCACTAATGTGCGATCAATCTGAATGCTGGTGTCCGGCGACAGATTGGGCACGGGCTGCCAACGCAGTATCACTCCGCGCGCGACCACCTGGGCGGAAAGATCTCGTACCTCTGGCGGCGCTGCCCCGGCCAGGAGGCTGGCGGCATTCGATGGGCCTGCGGTTTTGCCATGCTTGTTGATGCCGAAGATGCGATAAGAAATGAGACGAACCGGTCCGGTCGTGAGCGCCGGTGGAAGCACGTCCGTATAGGTGGCGGGTTTATCCGGGACGGCGGAAATGGTGGCAATGGTTTCGCATTGCGCAGAGGGCTGGGGTTGGCGACACAGGCGAAGCTGCACCATCCCTTTCAGCTTCAGACGATCGGTATTTTCGTTGGGCGACGTCCAAGCCAGGTCAACCTGGTTGCCGGTTCGACTCGCGGTCAGGTTTGAAATCGTTTTGGGCAGGTCCAGCGATGGAGGCGAAGGGGCGGCTGCCATGCCACATCCCAGCAGCAGAAGCGACGAGGCCGCAATCGACAGGGACGCGAGCACCGCCACTCGACAAAGGAGCGGCCGCTTGCGACGCATGGGTTGCGGAATGGGGAACGGATTGCTGCCCGGACGAATCGAGACGCCCTCCAAAAAAGAGAAAGAAAAAGGCTTGCGATTTTCAGCGTAGCAGAGTTGGAGGGTGGCGAGGGGGCGCGGATCAGAGGGGCAAAACTTGCTGCAAAGCGTCTTGCAGCGTCGGCAGTTTGAAGACAAAACCCGCCTGCAACAGCTTGGCGGGGATAGCGCGCGTACTGGAGAGCAAGGCGGCGTCGGCCATTTCTCCAAAGGCCATTCGCAGGACAAAGGCCGGTGCGGGCAAGATTGCGAGCCGATGCAAATGATGGGCCAGGGCCAGGGTGAATTCCGCATTGGTAACGGGATTGGCAACGACGTTAACGGGGCCGTGGACCTGGTGGTGGTTCATGCAGAAGTCGACAATTTCGATCAGCGTGGGCATTGCAATCCAACTCATCCATTCACGGCCGTTCCCCAGATTGCCACCCAGGCCGAGGCGAAACAGGGGAAGCATTTTTGCAAGCGCGCCGCCTTCGCGGGTAAGAACGACTCCAAAGCGAAGGTGGACCACTCGAATTCCCAGGTCGATCGCGGCGTCGGCGGTGGCCTCCCACTCCCGGCATACGTCAGCGAGGAAGCCGTGGCCGGCAGCGGAATCTTCCGTCAGAATTTCATCCCCACGGTTGCCATAGAAGCCGACGGCAGAGGCGCAAAGCAGGACTTCAGGACGCTGCTCCAGATGCGATAACAACTCGACCATTGCTTGAGTTGTGCGGATGCGGCTATCGCGAATTCTTTGCTTCTTGGCGGTGGTCCATCGACCGTCCATCAGGTTGTCACCCGATAGCAGGAGGGCTGCGCGAATACCACTCAGCCGGCGCATGTCCTCGCGAAATTGAAAATGGTAGGGGTCCCAGAAATATTCCGGACTGCCGGGCTGCGCCGTGTGGCGTGTCAGGGTGGCGCAGGAAACTGCGTTGGCCTGGAAGTGCCGGTGCAGCGATTGGCCCACGAGACCGGACGCGCCGGCAATCACAACCTGAGGAAAGATTTCCATGACCACTTCGGACACTACGTCGTTTGGTGCCGATGCAGAGTTGGATGCCAAAACGGCTGCGGCGAGGAAATCGGGCTATCTGGGGGCAGCCGAAGGGTTAACAGTCTTATTGATTTTGTCGAGGCAAATTGTGACCTCATGAACATTTGAAAGTATCAGCCGGAGGTGGTTGCGAAACCAGCCGGGAAACGAGCGTACCATTGTTTATATCATGACAATCTATTCCAGTGTCATGACAAAAGACGCAATGTAGTGAGGAGGCATCTAAACATTTATGGAAACGCCCGAGATGGAAAAAGCAACCTCCCTTACGAACCCCGCGCAACAGATTGATCCAGAAACCGCCGAATCCTTTATTGGGGAAAAGAAAATCGGCGAACGGATCAAGCGCCTACGCCTGAAGAAATCCATGGGTCTGGTCGAACTGGGAAAGCATACGGGACTTTCCGCCAGCTTTTTGTCACAGTTGGAGACTGGCCGGGTGGTTCCGACGCTGCGGAACCTGGCTCGCATCGCCATGGTGTTCAGCAAAGACCTTTCTTACTTCTTCGATCCTGAGCCGCGCACCCTGTTTCGCGTGCATCGGCAATCGGAGCGAGTGCGTTTGCCTCAGAGTGGCGTCGACGATCCAACCTACTTTTTTGAGAGCCTGGGCTACCTGGTTCCAGATCGCACGCTGGATCCATACCTAGCAGAATTTATTCCGCTCAAGAAAGGCGTGGAAGTTCGCTCGCACGTTCACCCAGGATTTGAATTTCTATACGTACTGGGCGGAGAGATGGAGATCCGGCACGGTTCGCAGAATTACATTCTGGCGCCAGGGGACTCTGTGTATTTTGATGCCAGCACTCCGCACAGCTATCACTGTTCCGGGACAGAAAATGCGCGGGTCATTATAGTGACGCAGCACCAGGCCGTGATGGCGCAGCCGTCGATGAACCTGCGGCCGCTGGGAACCGCGCTGAGCGGAGCATTTCGAAGTGGCGCTTCCGCACCACAAGAAAAACGCGCGCCCGGAAAGCAAGAAGCAGCGCCGACACAGCGCACCATAATTACGCGAGGAAAAACGCCGCGCAACGCTGAAATGGAATCTCCGATCTAGCGGATGAAGGGTGCGATTGGCGGATCCTAATCCTAAGGAGAGACGAGCAATCTCTCCTGCGTAGATGAGACCTGGCCTTTGCGGTCAGGTCGTTTTCTTGGTGACGCGTCCGGCAAGCAATGCGTTCGTCATGGTGGCCTGAAAATTCTCCAACCCCTCTGGACCCGCAGGCATAAACACCATGGTGGAGTTGGTTGAGCCACCCACGACGCGCAACATATCTGTCCAGTTAGTAAACAGCAACAGGAAACTGGCGCCCACATCATCCAGGTCGGTTCCCTGCTTCACCTTGGTGATGGCCTGTTCCCATCCTTCGGCAATGGCGGAGCGCTCCTGCGCGACTCCGACACCTTCCAGCCGCTTCACTTCGGCGTCGGCCTGGGCCTGGCGGACTTTCAGAATATATTCCGCATCTCCCTGGGCCTGATTGGCAACCGCGAGACGCGTCTGCTCATTGATGCGGTTCATCGCGGTCTTTACGCCTTCATTGGGAATAATGTCGGTAATCAACACCTTGACAATTTCGTAGCCGAAATCTTTCATCTCCGCTGACAACTCGACGGTGGCGCGCTGGGCAATCGCCGGCTGATTCAAGAACACGTCATCCAGCGTCGTCTCTGGAATGTGCCCCAGAAGAATGTTGTACAGGTAGGATTCGATCTGGCTTTTCGGGTTCGCCAGCTTATAGTAGGCGTCCTTAATCGACTGCGGCGTGTCGATGATGCGGTATTGCACCTTGACCGGCAGTTGAACAAAGACATTGTCTTTGGTTTTGGTTTCAATCGACCCTTCCAGCTGAAAGGTGACCAGGCTGACTTGATTTCTGGTTTCGACAAATGGCAGCTTGAAGTTCAATCCGGGCTCGGCCACGCGATTGAATTTTCCAAATCGCTCGATCACAGCGGCAGTCTGCGTGCGCACTGAAAAAAACGAACCGAGGATAGTGGAAATGATGAACAGCGCCAAGACTGCCAAGAATATGTACAACAGGGTATCGGCCATCGTGATTCCTCCTGATTGCTTTCCGCTTCCGTCCAGATACTTTTAGCGAGTGTACGCGGAAACGGGGAGGAAAGCTGGGGGCGGCCGATTCACTTGGCGGCCGGACAGACGCACGCAGCATAGGACTCGACCGCGTAGTTGGCCAGCGCGCAAACATATTGCGGCCAGAAGGGTTTGAGTTCGGCGGATCGATCGCCGATGAAGTAGTGACGAATATATTGCCGGCTGACGGCGGTATTTACATCCGGATCGGCGGAGAATTCCGCGACCAGCGCTCGTACGGCTGACGGCGAAAATTTTGGCTGATGAAAGGTCTGGGCAAAGTCGTACTCCACCGACCATCGAGTTGCGATGCCAGTGTGGTTGGAAGCGGAAACAACTTTGTAATCCTGCAACGTTGCAGCCGCCGGATTGATGTGCGCGATGGTGAACGAGGGATCATTTCCATCCACTGGTGAAATGGACGGAACCATTTTGATGACGACGGCGGGTGAAGCCGAGTCGGGCGCAAGGTTCTCCGGTTGCAACAGACGGATTTCGTCCATGTGGGTGTGCGCGAATATCCCCAGGCGGACGATGTCGGCGTAGTCGATGAGCAAGTCGGCCAGCTTTGTGGATGAAAGGAACATGACTGGATTCACGCGGCCGCACATGGCCCCAAGTTTCCGTGCGGTGGAGTAGGGATCAATGCCGGTGGGAATGTGACCCATGATCCAGACTCTTTGGCCGGATTGACGCGCCTGTGCCAGTTGGTTCCGCAACCAGGCGATTTCAGAATCCGCGGGCGCCGAGTCAGGCTGGCCGGCGCAGGAGCGATATTTCTTCGACAAGAAGAGATCGTCGAGAACGATGAGGCGAGTGTTCTGCATGGGCGACGCCATGGTGAGGCTGTAGCTGCCGATTTGCGAAAAGTCCTGAATCTGCGCAACGCGATCGGATGCAGGTAAGCCGGACGCTACGATTCGCGCGGCGTCAGCGAGGAATTTTTTTCCGGCGTCCAGGCGGTAATCGCCGCAGGCGCTGTCGTTATTGCCGAGAGCCACGTAGATCGGGATTCGAGGGAAGGACGCGCGAAGCTGGCCGAGCACGTAGGTGATGGTTTTCTCGACAAAGCTTTGATACTCGGCTGGCGTGGAATGAGGGAACATCGTTGTGTACCGGCAGGAGAAGGCGTGCGCGACCAGATCACCGCTGACCATCATGAATTTCGCGTCAGGTTGTCGCGCGCGCATGGCGCGCAGGCTGGATCGCAGCAGAGGATCGGGCGTGTCGACACCGCGGGCGTAGCAAGTTTGCTGCAGTGCGATGAATGCCTGTTGCTGATGGGGCGACGGCGGACGAGACAGAATCGAGCTCCATTGCCTGACCGGAGCGGCAACAAGTTGCCGTACCCTGGCTGGATCATGAAAGGGGTCGAAGTGGATATCGCTGACGAAGAGAGCCGGAATCGTTGCGTTAACTCCGTTGGCGGTATGTTCGTGCGCGGGCGGAGTTGCTGTCTGCGCCGCCACAACGCAGGGCAGAGAGGCAACGCCAAGCAGCAGCGAGAATAGCCAGAAAGAGACGTGCGCGGGGCGACGGGTGCGGATTGAATTCACTTGCGATCCTCTGGGGTTGGAGGCGCGAGATGCGCCATAGCCGCTGTCATGCGCAACATTTCAATGCGCCAAAGGTGAAGACGAACAAGACAAAGAGGATGAAGGGTGTGAATGATTTCAGTCGCTGATCATCCTTTGAGGTTTCAGGCTCACTCTAACCGATTGAAGTTACCATCGCGCTCGCCACCCAGGGACCCACCCAGTCCCATTGTCTACTTTGGCGGTCAATCAGCCCTCAGATACTTATGAGACTGGTTCTAGCAACTAATTTGCTGAGATCGACGGCGGTTGCGAAAACGTACAGCAATGCCGTTATTGCGGATGTTATGATGTAGTCGTTTTACCCCTCCTCCACAACGCCCCCCAGCGACCGAAATCAGTTTTGACTTCCTCTTACTTCTACGTGTACTCGCGCAGAAGAAAGAATTGCAGGTGAATCGTCATGAAACTTGTCTGTTACATCCTCTCGATGCTACTTCCGTGCGCAATTCCCGCGTTCGTCAGCAGCGAGGCAGTTGCAGCCACCTC
The DNA here is from genome assembly GCA_021778815.1 of Acidobacteriota bacterium. Classification (GTDB taxonomy): domain Bacteria; phylum Acidobacteriota; class Terriglobia; order Terriglobales; family Acidobacteriaceae; genus JAKAAZ01. The sequence continues at coordinate 8,457 of JAJYBW010000089.1, forward strand.
ACCGGCACCAACCGTCACGATCCGTGCCAATCCCACCTGGATTGCCAAGGGAAGTGCCTCTGCCTTAACCGTGACTGCCAAGAATGCCACGGGAATCACAATCACCGGGACGAATGGCAGCAAGCGGACAATGGCGGCAGGCGGCGGAGTAGTGTGGGTCAAGCCGACCTCCACGGTCACTTACACCGCGACGGCAACAGGGCCGCGAGGCAAGATCTCGAAAACTGCAACCGTCAAGGTGGTAACGGTTTACTCTAGCCAACTGACGGTGACGAGCACAGGCACCGGTGGAGGAACAGTGACCAGCAGTCCGGCGGGAATCAACTGCCCGCAGAGCTGCACCGCCAGCTTCCCCAAAGGAACAGCCGTCGCGTTAACGGCGACTCCCGAAGATGGCACTACCTTTGCAGGATGGTCTGGCTCGTGCACGGGTACGGGAAAGTGCAGCCTGATCCTGGGGGCCAGTGCTGCGGTCACATCGACATTCGAGCAGGGAATGGCAGGGATCACTTCGCTCAAGCACATCATCTTTTTTGCGCAGGAGAATCGCTCGCTCGATAATTACTTCGGCGCGATGCGCGAATACTGGAAGGAGAATGGAATTCCTGACCAGTCGTTCGACGGCCTGCCTCAGTTCAACCCGACCAGCGGCCAGGCACCGCTCTATGGTCCCCCTCCTGCCATCCCCGGGTGCAACCCCGCGGACCCTCCGCCCAGCAATTGCGTTTGGGATACAAGTGTCACCGTGGCCTCATTCCATATGATTTCGGTGTGCAACGAAAACACCAGCCCTTCGTGGAACGAGGCCCATGTGGACTGGAACTATGGCGACCAAGTGGGCAGGTATCCGGCAAAGAATAATGGGTTTGTTCATACGGCCGCGGGTGACGCCCGCAAAAACCCAGGGACTCCGCTCTTCGACACGAACGGCATCCGCGCCATGGGTTACTGGAACGGCACTGACCTAAACTACGACTACTTTATGGCGAGCAATTTCGGCACGTCCGACCGCTTCTTCCACCCCGCAATGTCTCGCACCGAAATCAACCGCGAGTATCTTGATGCAGCGACATCCGGGGGATACGCATATCCGAATGGCACGAACGCTCAGGATATGCCCCAACTGAAGTCGAAGCTGATTTTCGAGGAGCTTCAGACTGCTGGTATCAGCTGGAAGGTCTACATTAACCCGGCGGGCACCGGTTGTGCCGGGCCGCCCTACAAGGCGTCCTGCCTGATCCAGACGGGTTACCTTGAAGGCTTCACCTATGCGCAAACCATTCTGGCGAAGTATCCACAGAAAGTCGCCCCCATCTCCGAGTACTTCAGCGATCTGGAGAATGGTACTCTGCCCCAGGTCGCGGAGATCGAACCTGCGTCTGACGCTGGGCTCGACCAACATGGATCCGACTCTGATGCCCATCCGGAAAATGTCCAGAATGGAGCGAAGTATACCTCCACACTGATCAACGCACTCATGCAAAGTTCTTCGTGGGAAGATTCGGCGTTCATCTTTACCTTCGACGAGAGCGGCGGTATGTATGATCACGTCGCACCGCAACCGACTGTCAGTCCTGATGGCATCCCGCCGATCGACCTCCAGCCGGGTGACGTGTGTACTGGGGTGAAGGGTCCGACGTGCAACTTCATCTATACCGGATATCGCATACCGTTGACTGTCGTTTCTCCATATGCCAAGAAGAACTATGTCTCCCACACCGTGATGGATTCGACGGCCATCCTGAAGTTCATCGAAACGCGCTTCAATCTGCCTCCCCTGACCAAGCGGGATGCGGCCCAGCCGGATATGACGGAGTTCTTCGATTTCAATAATCCGCCGTGGATGTCTCCGCCCGTACCTCCACAACAAAACGTCAAGAACCCGTGCTACTTGAACAAGCTGCCATAGGACCTGGCAGAAGGTTCTTCTAGCAAAGGCAAAGCCCGCTGATATAGCGGGCTTTCGCGTCAAATAGTTGGTAGCGCTAACGGCTACAGCATTCAGAATGAAAGTGGCTTCTTGCCAACGATCTATTTAGATAATTGTTTTCGTCTACCACGGTCTTCTACCACGATTGCATCAACGCTGGTTTACCGCGATTTCTGATGGGCAGGCCAGGCAGGGCCGCTCCGCATCACGGCTCATTTTGCGGCCGGAGCCCGAGAACTCCTATCTTAGC
>JAJYBW010000090.1 GCA_021778815.1 Acidobacteriota bacterium
GCTCGAACATACGAGTTGAAGGCAGTCACCGCCGCCGCCGTTGGCTCGGCTTGAACGCGACATGGTGCCGCTGCATAGATCAGTAGACCGCAAATCATCTGCAAGGTGCGCGGGGCTGAGACGGAACGATGTGTCATGCATTGCAATTTGCATCCGTCGCTGGTCGACAGGCAATGCATAAAGTCTCATCTGGTTCTCGATTGTTTCTCACCTTGCAAGTGGTTGCTGCGATGTGGCTTCCTGCGAGTTGTACATGGCATCCTTGAGCAGAATCGAGCGCACAATCGGGTACACTCGACGTAACCGATGACCGATCCAGGTACATTCCAGCGATATCGCTTCGGAGTCTTTGAGGCCGATGTCTCGACGGGAGAACTTCGCAAGCACGGAGTACGGATCAAATTAAATGCGCAGCCTTTTCAGGTTCTCGTCCTGCTGCTGAACCGGCCCGGCGAGGTGCTGACGCGAGAGCAGATCTATCGAGAGCTTTGGCCCGACGGCACGTTTGTGGATTCTGAGCATGGCGTCAATTCCGCGGTGAATCGTCTACGCGACGCCTTGGGAGATACCGCCAGCAATCCCAGATTTGTGGAGACATTGTCGCGGCGGGGATACCGTTTTGTCGCTCCTGTGGAGAGGATCGATGCGACGCAAGCTCTCTTGCTCTCGGGATCCAATATTGCAGCCGACGCGGAGACCGACCCCTCAGTCGCGGAACCCGATCTTACTTCCTTCGCAGGGGGCGGGATTTTGTCTTCTCCGGACGACCTTCCAAAAACTCCGTATTCCGTGGTGCAGACGCTTTTCGTACTTTTTCAGTTGATGTATATCGGCTTCTATGTGGGCGCGCTGGCAAACCTGCCAGAGATCGAGGGTCTGCTGTCCGCTCTGCCGAAAGCGACTTCGCTATTTACCGTTGTGATTGTTACCGCCGGAATTTTGATCCCGGTCCGCGCATTCCTGCTTTCCGCAGCGCTGTTTCATCCTCCCAGGGCACTTGAAAAGATACTTAAAATCTGGCCTTTTCTGCTGCCGTTCGATGAACTGTGGGCGCTATCGCCGTTCCTGTTGTTACATCACATCAACTTCGGGCTGGCTCTGGCATGCACGGCGCTTCTTGTTTATTCGCCTTTCGCGCAACGCTCGCTTGTCTTGATGGGTGCCGGAGATATGGCGGTAAAGCTAGCCCAAACGCGCTCTGCCCAGAGCAAAAGCAAGGCCGAGTCCCAATAGAAAACACGGAGAGCTCAGATCCAGTAGCCGAGCCTATCGACTGCGTAATCGGGGGCATGGCTGGCCGGCTGCAATCTGCTGGACGAAACGGCTTTCCCATTCAGCGACCGTTTTGAAAGCTATTTCAGATTCACTGTCTACAAAAAAAGCGGCCCGCAAATTTCGCAGGCCGCCAGAGTACCGCAGACAAGAAAACTAATCTAGAACACGAACTTCGCTTGCAACTGAATCGTCCGTGGTCCTGGTGTTCCAACTGCTTTGGTGATGACGCCCGATTTGCTGGGCAGACCCAGGTTCTGGTGGTTATAGATGTTGAAGACCTGGGCTTCCATGTCAAATACAAGGTTTCTCCATAGCGGGGTCAACTTATACACGCTGGCATCCAGGTTGTTGAATCCCGGGCCCGTCATATAGTTGAGCGGTACGTTGTTCCGGTAATCGCCCTGGATTGCGGTCTGGGTGTACTCATACGTCTGACCCGCGTAGGGGGTTCCCGAAGTGGGATCCCATATGCTGGCGTCGAACCAGCGCTGGGTTGTTCTCTGGCTTTTGGGCAGGATGCCTGTTTTGCCCGGAGCCAGCACAATACCCCGTCCACCTGCGCCTGCGATACTTCCGGAACTGTATTGGGTGTAATACGGCGAGAAGTAGAAACCGCTATGCCACAGGAAGAACGGCGATATGCTGTAACCGCTCACCAGCGCATTCACTATGCCATGCGCATTACCGAGGAACCGCTGACCCTTGCCAAAAGGAAACAGGTAGTGAGCATTCAGCTGGAACGTCTTGTCTGCCAGAGTTGGATCGTTCGCGTAGACGGCGCGCAGACGAGCTGCGGTGGAAGCTCCGGAAGCATAGTTGGAGAGGGTATAGCCCGGTGTCAGGGCCGAAGGGATCATGTCCTGAGTTCCCGATTGACCGAAGGGCGTTCCAGCTCCCAGGAATCCGGATTCGGAGGTCGTCAGAAACCGACCCCAGGTGAAATATGCCTGCAAGGTCAAGTCGGTACCGACAGTATGCGTGACTTGAGCTTGCAACTCATTGGTGTTGGCATATCCGTTGTATTCGTACAGGTCGTAGTTGCCCGGAGCCGATTCGTGGAAGACGGGAAATGCTCGCCGTTCAGAATCCGTGCAGGCTGTACCGCCTTGGGCTGCTGTACATTGATCGCGAGGAATTTCGTAGTTGATTGGATCCAGCATGAGCAGGTTGTAACTGTGGTTGCCGATATAGCTGATCTGAACTCCTGTCTGCCAAGGCAACTCCCTCGACAGGCTCAGATTCCACTCCTGTACGGTGGAAGCTTTATAGTTCGGGGACAATGGTGCAATGCCAAACCCGCTGCCCTGTGAGATGTTCACGTTACTCGGGTTCAGTTGATAGGCACTGCTCCCCAGCATGAATTGACTGAGGGGTTGAGGACCGCCGTAAGCGTTCGATGCGATCGGGAATTCCAGAGCCGCCGCACTGACGTCCGTGGTTGTGCCGTTGACCTCACCGGGAAGGACCTGCGAACTATAGCTGAACGGCGGGTTCTTACGCGAAGCTTGTTGGAACTGCTGCAACGGGATGACCCACTGATAGATGCCCCAGCCGCCGCGTAAAACGGTCTTGTTATTCAGCATGTAGGCGAACCCGATGCGCGGTTCCCAGTTGTTCTTCGGCATGGTAAACAGGCTGGAAGGATAGTTGGCAGCCGCCGAAGATTCGATCGGAAGCCCCGCATTAACGAAGGCCGAGTAAACTGCCTGCGGAGTCTGCGCGGGAAGGGGCCCTTTACCGGCGTAAACTACCATACCTCCAGGAATCGCCGGATTCAACGTTGAATACAGTCCGGAAGCGTCCTCAAAGGCCGTCCAGTATTGATAACGTAAGCCCAGGTTCAATGTCAGGCTTGGTGTGATCCGCCAGTCGTCCTGCGCATACCCGTCAAATTCGGTTTGTCGCGTGTGGTAGTTGGGGTAGGTGTTCAGGAACAGGCCATCGCCTTCGCCCAGCAGGAAATCGGCGATGCCCATGCCGGTATTTTTTGCCATCACGTTATAGGTGCCATCACTCGCGGAGACCTGGTCTTGGAGTCCGCTAAAATTTCCGCCGAATCCATAACCGCCGCCCGGCTGGCCGATTTCGAACGTCGTCAGTCGGAAATTGTCAACCTCAAAACCGAACTTCAATTGATGATTGCCACGATTATAGGAAAACTGATCGCTGCCGGTGATGGTCGAATCCGGATAGTCCTTCGGATTGTCGCGGTCGATGCCGACCCAGTAATTGTCCTGTGCGCCCGATGCGCCGTTCGAATAGCTCCAATAGAAACTGGGCCATCCAATTGTGTTTTGGTAGGCAGGCAATCCCAGCGCTTGCGTAACTCCGGGGATCGGCATCGGTCCACTGAAGTTATGGTTGTATTGCACACCCACATGCGCCACGTTGATGGCACGTGCGCCGAGGACTTGTGTGAATGTGAGCGATCCGTTGTGGCCGCCGCTGGTGCTTTGGTCGGGTTCCGTCGGAGCATAGTACTTAGGGCTCAATTGGACGTTGCTTGTGTAGCTGTACCGTGCCGCCAAACGATTCGGGCCAAACACCTGGTCCACTTTCGCCGTGTAGAGTTTGTTATTTACCGTTGCCTTGCTGGAAGGCGGAATGTAATTGGGAATGTAATTCCAGAATTGAGCGCCGGAAATGTTCGGCTCCGGCAGAGGCGACAGCCCGCTTACAGAGGTGACGCCGAAAATCTTTTGCGTAACTGGATTCAGACGAGTGGATGGAATGATATCGCCGGTGAACGGGGTACGAACATAGGATCCGGTAATGGGATCATAGGTCGTGGATTCAGGATCGTAAATTTGCAGCGGAACGCCAGGCCCTGTCCCACTCAGGCTGGGACCAACCACATCAGACAGATTGCCTTGCCGCTCGGTTTGTGTGGGAACAATGTACTGCTCAAGAGCGTTGGAGTTCTGCTTGATCCACTCGAAATCGACAAAGAAAAAGGTCTTGTTTTTTCCGTTATAGACCTTGGGAATCCAGACGGGACCGCCAAGCTGGGCGCCGTATTCGTTGTGCTGTAGAAAAGGAATCTGCGGGCCGGAGTTGAAGGTCCTTGCCTGCAGGTGGTTGTTCCGGTTCAATTCATAGACTTGGCCGTGGAACTGGTTGGTGCCGCTCTTGGTTACCAGTTCCACTTCACCCGGGCTTCCATACTGCGCGTCACCCTGTGCGGTCAGAATTTTAACTTCCTGGAAGGTCGGGGTGGGCTGCGGATTCGACTGCAGGTCGTTGGTGAACCGGTTGACCATGGTTTGGCCGTCTACCAGGAAATTGATGGATCCTCCCGGGATGCCGTTTACACGCGTATAGCCTGCGCCCGATCCGCCGTAAGTGTTCGCGACTACGCCTGGACTGAAAGCGAGCACATTCAGAATGTTGCGGTTTAGCACCGGAATCGTTTCGATCGCCGTGGCATTCTTGACGTCGGAAAGTGTGGGATTCACCGCGTCGATCACAGGCGTGACATCTTTCACCGTCACTTGAGTCGTCACACTGGCGGCGTTGAGTGTTGCATCGATCAGCGCGGCTTGAGAAACGCGCAAGGTTAGCACGCCCACCCAATCCGAAAACCCGGGGGCGGACACGGTCAATTTGTAATTCGCTGGCGACAAATCGGAAAAAGTATAGAACCCATCCGCGCCGGTCTTGGTTGTCGATGTCTGGGAAGTTCCGACGTCTGTCAAAGTGACAGTTGCACCCGACACGACAGCGCCGCCCGTATCTTTCACCGTACCCTTGATAGTCGAATTGCTGTTCTGCGCAAATGCCCCCAACGTAATGGCGCTAACCATTAAAAGTAAGAGGAAAACTTTGTAAATTCTGTACGTCATTGGCTGGGCTCCTGATTGAATAGTGAAACGAGCAAACACTTTTAAACGGCTGATACCTGGCACTTGATTTGAAGTACTCTTACCCTCTCAAAAGAGGGAAAATGTCTTCGACCTGGATGGCAGCGTGAGCCACCTCAAGTAGTGTTGTGCCTGGCAGATCCTGGGGCAAGATCCAACCCAAAAAATCGATACGAGAACTTTGTCGTGCTTGCGTCTTCAATGTACCACGAAAGAAAATGCTGTCAATAGAAACCTGCCGGAAGGGGATACGGATACTTTTTCTGACAGTTGTCGCAAATTCTCGCCAATCAGAACGTTTCAAACCCCTCCGATCCATTCTGTTTCCAGAATCTCCCCTAAGGACTCTGTTCTCCGCGTCAACAGCGGGTTCTAACCTGCTGGCACCGCTCATCAATTTCTGGCGACAACCTTCAAAATAGCCTGAAAAACGGAAATTGTTGTGAGCAAGAGGGGTCTCAATCAGCAACGGATATTCATTCCAGAAGTGTGTATTGTGAACAACCGAAGCCAAGGGCTTACTTTGGATTCCGATCCCAATTCAAGTTCTCCATAGCGATTGACAAGAATGTACCGAATCGATGCGAATGGCATTTTTGGCGACCCATCGCATTTAGAGCAATCATTGTACGAGTCAGTAGTCTGGGCGAAACGAGGTACCTGGGCTGGAATTCGCAAACGTACACACTCGCGGATGCCTGCTGCGGTCTTGCTCCTCTGTGGTTGGCTGGTTCCAGCTCTCGGCGAACTTCTGACATACTGAATGCTTGGCATCATAGGATGACACTGGAATGCAGATGGAAGGCAAGGTCGCAGTTGTAACCGGTGGTGCTGCCGGCATTGGTCTGGCATCAGCGCAAAAGCTGTGTGACTTGGGCGCCCGCGTAGCGATTCTGGATCGAGACGCGAAGGCAGCGTCGGAGTCGGTTACCGCACTGGAAAAGTCCGGTTACACCGCCAGCTATTTTCCCTGTGATGTCTCGATCGAGTCTCAAGTGGAAAAGGCGATCTCCGCAACGGTTGCGCGCTATGGTGGCCTCCATGTCCTGGTCAGCAATGCGGGAATTCAGCGTTACGGCGACGTCGTCACGACGGCTCCTGAGCTCTGGGATGAGACGATGGCTGTCCACGTGAAAGGCTGCTTCCATGCAACGAAGTATGCCATCCCCGCCATGCTGGCCTCTGGCGGCGGAGCGATCGTGATCGTGGCCTCGGTGCAAAGCTTCACTGCCGTCAATAATTCCGTCGCTTACGTCGCGGCGAAACATGCGCTGCTGGGAATCACGCGCGCCATCGCGCTCGATTTTGCATCCCGGAATATTCGTGCGAATTGCGTTTGTCCGGGCGCGATTGATACGCCGATGTTGCGCGCCACGGCGGACAGAACCGGCACTCCCCAGGAAATGCTCGCGGCGATTGCACGGATGCACGCCCTCGGTAGAATTGGGCGCCCGCAAGAAGTCGCCAATGCGGTCGCTTTTCTTGCCAGCGACGATGCCTCCTTTATCACTGGGACCAGTTTGATTGTGGATGGAGGCCTGCTGGTGCCGACGGGCGGCATGGGGTTTCAGGAGTCCGGCGTTGGTACGGAAGGAGAAGAGTGAGCATAGGCGGCAAACTAGCAGGGAAGATTGCTATCATCACCGGATCCGCAGCGGGGATTGGCCGTGCCTCCTGTTTGCTGTTCGCAAAAGAAGGAGCCCACGTTGCCGCTGTCGATTGCGACTTCGAAGGCAACGCGAGTCTGATCGCCCAGATTCGCAACGACGGTGGAACCGCCGAACCGTTGACGGCGGATGTTGCTTGCGCCAGCGATGTAGACAGAGTGGTTGAACACGTTTTGTCGAGGTGGCAACGCGTCGACATTCTCTTCAATAACGCCGGAATCGTTCCCGGCAAGAAGGTGCACACGCTGACAGAAGAAGAGTGGGACCGCGCCTTCGCCATCAACGTGAAGAGCATGTATCTTTTCAGTCGCGCCGTTATCCCTTCCTTCCTGCAACAGGGTGGCGGCGTCATTTTGAATACTTCATCCACCACCGCGTTGCGTGTGGCGCCGGACCGCGCACTCTACACGGCTACGAAGGGCGCTGTTCTTTCTCTCACTAAATCGATGGCGGTCGACTATGCCGCCGACAACATCCGCGTGAATTGTCTTTGTCCAGGCACGACGGATACCCCCTCATTGAGGGCTCGCTTAAGCGCTGGTGGAAATACCGAGGAGATGACGAAAAAGTTCATCGCCCGCCAGCCTTTGCGTCGCCTCGGCAATTCGGAAGAGATGGCCCAGGCTGCACTCTACCTGGTCTCCGACGATGCTTCCTTTGTCACCGGATCGGCGTTTCAAATCGACGGGGGCATGTCTCTTTGATGACGGTTGGGGTAGGCCATACAATCGAAACAAGGATCACCTTCAAGTCGAAACTGAAATGAATCGAAATATAGCCGGTGCTCACGCCCGCCAGGAGGATTTGCCCGCATGCGATTGATACGATTTGGCTCCGTTGGAGATGAAAAGCCGGGGGTGATCGACCACGCCGGTTCCCGTCGCGACCTCTCTTCGCGCTTCAAAGACTGGGACATGGCTTTTTTCGGATCTGCGGGCTTAGATCGATTGGACGAGATCGTCAAACGCGACATGTCTGCGCTGCCGCTTGTGCCCGAATCGGAGCGTTGGGCCGCTCCTGTCGCTCGCCCCGCCAAAGTCATCTGCATCGGACTGAACTACTCCGACCACGCAGCCGAATCCGGGATGCCGATTCCTCCAGAGCCCATCGTCTTCATGAAGGCCTCGAACACCGTTGTCGGTCCATATGACGATGTATTGATTCCTCGCGGCGGCGAAAAAACAGACTGGGAAATCGAGCTTGGAGTGGTAATTGGTAAAGAGGCACGGTATCTCGCTTCGCCCGCCGACGCATCCGCCCACATCGCAGGCTATTGTTTGACCCACGATGTGTCAGAGCGCGCGTTTCAGCTGGAACACAACGGCCAGTGGACCAAGGGCAAAAGTTGCGACACCTTCAACCCACTCGGCCCGTGGCTATCCACCCCGGACGAGATTCCGAACCCCGACGCGCTCAAGATGAAGCTTTGGGTCAACGGGGAACTGCGCCAGAATGGCTCGACGGACAAGATGATCTTCAACTGCGCCTTCCTGGTTCACTATTTGTCGCAATTCATGACGCTGGAGCCTGGCGATCTAATTTCGACCGGCACGCCTCCCGGCGTTGGCCTCGGCATGAAACCGCCGAAATATTTGAAGGCCGGCGATGTAGTCGAGCTGGAAATGGAGCATCTCGGACGCCAGAAACAACGGTGTGTTCCAGCATAGGATTGGGATATTGATGCAGCGAGAACTTCGAGTTGTCCGCAGCATCGACTTGGTTTTCCGGGAAGCCGTATCGACAGGATCGGTATCGCAATGAAGATGAGTTTTCGTTGGTATGGGAAATCCGATCCCGTCAAACTGGAATACATCCGGCAAATCCCCGGCATGCACGGCATCGTTGCTGCCATCTACGATGTGCCACTGGGCGAATCGTGGCCGGTCGAGAATATCCTCGACCTGAGAAACTCCATCACCGCACACGGCTTTGCATTTGAGGTGGTGGAGAGTGTCCCCATCCACGAGGACGTCAAACTCGGCAAGCCCAGCCGCGATCGCTGGATTGAAAAGTATTGCGACACCCTGCAGCGCCTGGCCGCGGTGGGTGTCAAGGTGGTTTGCTACAACTTTATGCCGGTCTTCGACTGGATGCGTACCACGCTCGATCGCAAGCTTCCCGACGGATCCTCCAGCACAGCCTTCGATGTCGATATGGAGTTCAACGTGGAGCTAGGCAAGGGCGTAACGTTGCCGGGGTGGGATTCAGCCTACACTCCAGAAGAATTTCGCACGTTGATGGCTGCTTACACCTCTGTGGGAGAAGAAGAACTCTGGAAGAATCTTGAATATTTCCTGCAGCATGTTATTCCGTTCGCCGCGTCTGTTGGAATCAAGATGGCGCTCCATCCCGACGATCCTCCGCGGCCGATCTTCGGCCTGCCGCGCATCGTGAAAAATCGCAACGACCTGCGTCGAGTGTTAGACGCCGTTGATGCGCCTGCCAACGGCCTCACGCTCTGCTCCGGAGCGCTGGGCGCGGATGTTCGCAACGACATTGTCGCCATGGTCAAGGAGTTTGGTGGAGAAAAGCGAATCCATTTTGCCCATCTTCGTAATATCCAGGTTGACGAGCGCGGCAACTTTCAGGAGACCGCCCATTACTCGACTGCAGGCTCGCTTGATATGGCTGCCATTATTCGTGCCTACGCTGAAATTGGTTTCGAAGGGTATGCGCGCCCCGACCACGGCCGAATGATCTGGGGAGAAAAAGGGAACTTCAGTTATGGCCTCTATGATCGCGCGCTCGGCGCGGTGTACTTGAACGGCCTGTGGGAAGCGAGCACGAAAATTCTCAACAAGAATTAATCTGACGATCAAGACTGTTCGGGTCTCGATGGTGCATTCTGCTTGAACGGCCATTCTTTTTCGATGAACGCACGCACTGCAAAAATCATCAGACCGGTAAGCAAGAGGCCCGTGGCAAATTCAATTTCTTTTGATAGATTCTTGCCGTGAATCAACACAAATAAAAATCCCGCGATGGCCAGCAGGGCAGGAATGGGGTACCAGGGCATTTTGAAAGGGTTGGACTGCCCGCCAAGGCGATTGCGAAATGCCACCAACCCCACCGCCTGCAATAGAAACTGAAATACGATGCGCGTGATGATCAGCGCTGCGATCAGGTCCGGCAGCCGAAACAGGCAGAAGAAGACGGACACCCCCCCCAATACCAGCAACGACACGGTAGGGAAGTGTTTCGTCTTATGCAAGGTGGCGAAGCTGGCAAAATAATTGTTATCGATCGCCGCCGCATACGGCACACGAGAGTATCCCAGCAGCACCGCAAACACCGACGCAAATGCAGTCCACACAATCAATACCGCCATCGCCTCGCCCGCCCAGGCTCCATATAAGCGCTGCATCACCACGGCGATCACTGAACTGCGCGTGGCAATCGCCCCCGGCTTCATAAACTCATGGACCGGGATCACCTGCAGCACGCTGATATTCAGGAAAACATACAGGCTGGCAACAATCAGGATCGACCAGAAGATGGCGCGAGGGATGATGCGCCGCGGATCTTTCACTTCTCCCGCGAGAAAGCAAATGTTGTAATAGCCGCCGTAGTTGTAGATAGCAATCAGCAATCCCGCGCTGAATCCGCCGACCCCGTGCTCTGCAGAAAATGCGCCGGCGTGCACGGCAGCGGCACCCATGTGCGACAGTCCGGAAACGATGACCCACACGATGGCCAGCAACACGCCGATCGACAGCACGCGAGAGATTCTCCCCACCGCTTGAATGCCGTCATAGATCATGAACGTTGCAAGTCCGCAGGCCATCA